>JACQXS010000008.1 GCA_016208615.1 Candidatus Stahliibacteriota bacterium
ATTTCACCGGGATACTTCATCTCTTCCTCTATTTTATGTGAAATCTCATTTGCAAGGTCAGTTAAGTCTGAATCCGATACTCTATCCGGCTCTACTATAACTCGGACTTCTCTGCCCGCCTGTATTGCATATGTTTTCTCTACTCCATTAAATGAAGATACAATTTGCTCCAACTTTTCAATTCTCTCCACATACGCTTCCAAACTTTCTCTCCTTGCCCCTGGTCTTGCTCCTGATATAGCATCTGATGCTTCCACAAGCACTGCAATGGGTGAAGTAGGCTCTATATCTTTATGGTGTGCCTCAATCGCATTAATGACAATATCCGACTCACCGAACCTTCTGGCAAACTCTGCTCCTATCTTTTGATGTGTACCCTCATATTCCTGAGATACCGATTTTCCAATATCATGAAGCAAACCTGCCCGCTTAGCTATATCTTGTGATAGCCCGAGTTCTGCTGCCATAAGCGATGAAAGGTGTGCTACTTCTTTTGAGTGAGCCAGCACATTTTGTCCATATGAAGTCCTGAATCTTAGTTGTCCTAATAGTTTTATGAGTTCAGGATGTATATCTGATACTTTAAGTTCAATCGCTATGTCTTCTCCTATTTTTTGCACAACTCCTGGGAATTCTTTTCTTACCTGGTCAACTATTTCTTCTATTCTTGCAGGATGAATCCTTCCGTCCAGTATCAACTTTTCAAGTGATGTCCTGGCAATCTCTCTCCGTATAGGGTCAAGAGACGAAATGAAAGCAATCCCAGGTGTATCATCTATTAGTAAATCTACTCCCGTAGCTGTCTCAAATGCCCGTATATTTCTGCCCTCTCTACCTATCATCCTACCTTTCATCTCATCTGATGGAAGTGCTACAGTAGAAGAGGTTGATTCAAGCACATATTCAGTCGTACATCTCTCAATAGCGGTAGAAATAATTCTCTTTGCTTCTCTTCCAGCTTCTGCTTTTGCCTTTTCCCGTTCTCCTCTTATAAATTCTTTCGCTTCCTCTCTGACCTTTTTTTCCAGATTCTGGAATAAATGCTGTCTCGCTTCTTCTTGATTCATTCCTGCAATTTTTTCCAATTTCCGATTTTCTTCTGCAAGTATGACCTCTAATTTTTCACCTTTTGTTACCACCTGTTTTTCCATATCAAGCAAATAGATTTCCTTTTTACTCAATTCCGCTTCTTTTCTTGCTACCAAATCAGCTTTACGCTCCAAATTCTTACCCCTTTCATCAAGATACTTTTCTCTTTTCTCGGTCTCATCTCTTCTATTTCTAATTTCGCGCTCAAATTCTGTTGTCTTTTTATTCCACTCAGTTTTCATTTCTAATTCTGCTGTTGCCTTATAGCGTTCTGCATCCTTTTTAGCATCTGCAATCATTTTTTCCGCAGTCTCTTCAGTTGTTTTAAGATTTATAGCTTTTGTCCGCCTTATAGAGACTCCGATAAAGAAAAATATCGCCGCAATTACAATACACCCAATAATATATGCAATCTGTACCATTTTACATCACCATCCTTTCTGTTCAAATAAAAATCCCCGATGTGCCGTGTGGTGAGGCATCTTTAACCCTTATATATAAAGTGGGCACCGTCACGCACAATACTAAAAAGCACTGTGCGGAGGACAGCTCCCTTTAAAAGGGTACTGGCTTAAAAACGCAACCCATCACGAACACCTCAGGGAACCTGTTTCATTACAAACTAATCCCTGTTCTAAAACTTCAACCGTCTGTTTTATTACATCTTGACTTCTCTTATTCAAATCGCGTTCCTGAAACAACTCATCTGTAATATTTAAAGCACTGAGAACAGCAATTTCTAATAGAGACAAATGCGTTCCTGAAAGTTCTCTAAACTTGACATCGACATACTCTGCTATCTTCTCCATATAAACTGATGGGAGTTCACTTTCTATGCTATATTCCTTATTCAATATTTTCAATTTCTTCCCCATCTTAAATGCCAAGTTTATGCAATAATTCTCTCACTTTTTCACTTGCCCTTTCTTTCTGTGTAATGAACTCACTATTTTGCCTTTTAAGTCTCTTGTTCTCAATCTCTAAACTTCTAATCCTTTCTACTGTTTCCTTTGACCTTTTCTCGAGTAATTGGAATATTTCTTCGGTTCCCAAAGGTGTAACCCCCTATAAACTTACATTTCCAACCGCTTCTGTAATCTCACTTTTAGCTCCTTTTAGTCCATAATCCTGTAACACCACAAGCGTATCTTCACTCTTATATTTTGCAATTCCCAAAATTGGAATATCTTCTGATACCCACACATCTTTTGCATTCTCCTTTAGATGCACTACTTTAAACTTTCCACAGGGCAACACAATAATCTCTTTTTTCCCAAAGTCCTCTACCTTCATAACTGGCAATCCACTTTCAGCCGAGAATTCTGTATTTTGAAATTCTATTGCACTTTCACCTACCTGTTTCACAATAAGTCGTTTGGGCTCATTTAATTTACCCGCTTCTACAAGTACCTTAACTACAATTTGCGGCTCCACCGTTTCAATCCAAAACATATTAGAATCTTCACCAACAATAGAAATCTTTATTGGCTCCCCATTTACCTTATAAGCAACCCATTGCCCTGTCCCCCACTCCAACATTTGAAACTTTTCCGTTTTACTACATCCTACGCATATTAGACAGAAGACAGAAGACAGAAGATAGAAGACAGAAGAATAAAGATTTCCAATTTTTGATTTTTGATTTGGCATTTTGATAATTGATACTATTCTATTCCACATTGTCAACTAAAAAATTCACTTATGCAAATCTACCGCAGCAGACTTTGTATTTTTTCCCCGACCCACAAGGACAAGGGTCGTTTCTGCCAACTTTCTGGGCTGTTCTTTTGTAAGTTTCTAATGACGGCTACTCCCTTGATGTTTGATATGGCTTACCCATTTGTGTATTCCGGGTCATAAATCCTTCTCTTCCACTCATTTCTGTCTGTGCCATAGCAGGTTTGCGTGCTCCAACTACTGCGGCTTCCGGTGTTGTGAACTCTGGCTTATATGCCCGTGCAACCGGCATAGCAGATTCTTTTCGTTTCTCCTCTTCGGTTCTAAATCTCAATCCAAACAAATTCCTTACTACTTCACGACTAATAGTGTTAAGTAACTCTTCAAACAACCCATACGCCTCTCTCTTAAATTCTACTAATGGGTCTCTCTGACCATATCCTCGCAGCCCTATTCCTTCTTTTAGAGCATCTATTTCATATAAATGGTCTTTCCAATTTTTATCTAATATATGAAGTAGAACTTGATGCTCCAATGTCCTCATCATCTCTGCCCCTATCTGTTCTTCTCTTGTTTTATAAAAATTAAGCACAAGAGAGATGAGTTTTTCTCTTATATCTTCTTTGCTAACATTAGCCCTTTCTTCTTCCGGCAACATAAAATCGAATAAAAAGACTTCTCTAATCTCTCCACTCATTCCTTCCCAGTCCCAATTTTCTGAATACTTACCTGTGGTACAAGTATTTACAATTGTATCCACTACACCTTCTATCATTTCCCTTATTCTTTCTGATAAATCTTTACCTTCCAATATCTCATCTCGTATACTGTATATTGTTTCTCTTTGACGGTTAATCACATCATCGTATTCTAACAAATGTTTTCGTATATCAAAATGGAACATCTCAACTCTTTTTTGTGCCCCTTCTATTGCCCGGGTAACAAGTTTATGTTGAATTGGATCGCCATCCGGTGGTCCCCATCGCGCCATAGCTCCTGCTATCCGGTCAGAGCCAAATAATCTCATTAAATTATCTTCAAGCGATAAATAAAACTTTGCACTTCCCGGGTCACCCTGTCTTGCACATCTACCTCTAAGCTGGCGGTCAATTCTTCGGGCATCGTGTCTTTCAGTTCCTATTATATGTAATCCGCATAGAGGGTCAGTCAAGCACTCGTCCTTTTTTTTGCCCTTTGTACATTGATCACAATCGTCTAAACACGATATACAACATTTATCACATTTGATAGCTTTTTCACCAAGTTTTATATCTGTACCTCTGCCTGCCATATTAGTGGCTATAGTTACCCTGCCTTTAAGTCCTGCCAATGCTACTACTTCTGCTTCTTTCTGATGGTATTTGGCATTCAAAACTTGATGCGGTATCCCCTTTCTTTTAAGCATCCTTGCCAGCGTTTCCGACACATCCACAGACACAGTGCCTACAAGAACGGGGCGTTCTGCTTTGTGCATTTCTTCTATCTCCTGCATTATAGCATCATACTTTTCGCGTCGCGTCTTATAAATTACATCGTCATATTCTATTCTTCTCACTGGCTTATTTGTCGGAATGACAACTACATCCAGTTTGTAAATATCCCAAAACTCTCTTGCTTCTGTTTCTGCTGTTCCTGTCATTCCTGCCAACTTCTTATACATTCTAAAGTAATTTTGCAAAGTAACAGTAGCGAGTGTTTGCGTCTCAGTCCCAACCTCTACTCCCTCTTTCGCTTCCAGTGCTTGATGAAGTCCATCTGAGTATCTTCTACTTGGCATAAGTCTGCCTGTAAATTCATCTACTATAA
>JACQXS010000009.1 GCA_016208615.1 Candidatus Stahliibacteriota bacterium
AGCCCTGGTGAGCGATGTGAAAGCCCTGAATAGTCCTCTATTTTATCCCCGCTTGCAGCGGGATTTTCAACACTTCCCACCCTGTTGCTGAAAATTATTATCACTGCAAAAGCACACAGATTTGAAAATAGATAGGCAACAAGGTAATACATAGATGCGGCAATCCCACTATACGAAGCCATAGCTATACCCATTAATATATAGCCTGCCTGAGCAATAGTAGAGTAGCCAAGCAATCTCTTTATATTTGTCTGCGGGATAGCAGCCAGATTACCAAGTATCATAGTCATAGCACTTAAAACAACCATTAACATCCCCCATTCAGCTTTTAAGCCGTAAAAAGCGGTTAAAAAGATACGCATCAGGATAGCAAATCCTGCTGCCTTTGTGCCGATAGAGAAAAAAGCAACTATAGGAGTAGGTGCGCCCTCATAAACATCTGGTGCCCACATATGTAAAGGTACGACAGCTATCTTAAAACACATCGCACAAAGAATTAGTACTAACCCGATATACAAAATAGGCGAAGCCTGGGTAGAGCTTATAATTGTGCCAATCTCTTTAAATTGTGTTGTCCCAGTACTTCCATAGACAAAGCTTATACCAAATAAAAGAATAGCCGAAGCTATTGCTCCCAATAAGAAGTATTTTATACCCGCCTCCACTGAGCGGGGTTCTGATTTCTTATATGCCGCAAGAATATAGGAGCTTATGGATAATAGTTCTAATGAAACATAGAAGGTCAACATTTCTTGAGCCGAGGAGAGCAAAATCATCCCCAAAGTAGCAGAAAAAATAAGAATATAATATTCACCTGTATAACGGGAATGGGTTTTCAAAAAGTCAATAGATAGCAGGATAACAATAAAAGCACTTAAACAAAAGATAGACCTGAAAAATATACTCAAATAGTCGCAACTATAGGAATCAAAAAATGTTGTCCCTATCCTTGTTGGAAGAAATGAAAAAACCAGCAGTCCCAAGCTTCCTATAACCGCAATAGTATGTAAGCGGGTTTTACTTTTACTGAATAAGTCAACAATAAAAATAAGCCCTATAATCCCACAAACAAGGAGTTCAAGCTTTATAAGTCCAAACTCAACCACCTAACACCCCCGATATACCTAATCTTATTACATCCACTATAAAAGAAGGCCATAGTCCAAAAAGTATTAAAACTAACATTAGAATTGATAGGGCTATTTTTTCAATTAAAGTTGCATCCCTTATTGGAATAGATGATGAATTCTCTACCTGTCCGTTTGCAACAGCAACAAATTTAGGATTTAAGGTTGAGAAGAATATTTTTTGCAATACCCTTAAAACATATATGGCTGTGATAACAATCCCTGTACCCGCAATTATTGTCAATATAGGAAAGCTCCTAAAAGCCCCAAGGAAAACTAAAACCTCCGCCACAAATCCACTTAATCCAGGCAATCCTAATGAAGTAAGTCCCGCTATCGCAAAAGCAACCGCTAAAAAAGGAGTAAGGCGAGCCAGCCCACCCATCTCTTTTAGCATACGGGTGTGAGTCCTCCAATATACACAGCCAACTAAGGCAAAGAAAAGTCCCGTCATTACGCCATGTGAAAACATTTGAAATACAGCACCATCTAAGCTCAAATTAAGTCTTTCTGAGACATAGCAACAAGTGCACCATACACAATATTAACAATAGGTAGAAAAACAATTATAGGACACCATTCGCGAGCTCCTTCAGGCAATAGAGGAATAGCAACTCTAATTATCCCAAAAGCTCCCAGTTTCATTAACACCCCCGCATGCAACATACTTACAGACGAAGGTGCAGAAGCATGACCATCAGGCGACCAAGTATGTAGGGGCCATAACCCACCAAGGATACCAAAGCCAACAAAAATTATAGGAAAGAAAGCTTTCTGGAAGCCAAAAGTAAAATTACTATCCCTTAATATAAACCAATCAAATGTATTAAGTCCTGACCCAAAATACAAGGCAAGCAACCCGACAAGAATAAGTGCACTACCAAACAATAGATATAAAGTTAATTTCATCGCACAATATTCTTTTTTACCCGTCCCCCATATACCTATCAAAAGATACATCGGCAGAACCGCAAGTTCATAGAAAAGAAACAAGAAAAATAAGTCTAATGAAATGAAGACACCAAATACACCGGTCACAAGAACAAGCAAAAGGGCGAAAAATTCCTTAGGCCTGCCTACTTTTCCAAGTAGTCCATTAGGCATAAACTCGTGCGAAGAAATTAGAACTCCTGTGAAAATTATAATCCCTGTTAAAAGTATCATCGCCAGCCCTATTCCATCTACCCCAATTTGGTAGGAAATACCTATCCTGGGTAGCCAGTCATATTTTTCTATAAACTGAAACCCTGCCATCCCTTTATCATAAAGTAAATATACTGTCAGTGAAAGCCCAAACGCTATAAAACTTGATACCCCAGCTACAAGTTTTATGAGTAAGTGCTTATGAGGTGGTAAAAGCATAATTACCAGTCCACCCAGCAAAGTGGTAAATAGAATTAATGATAGGAAAGGAAAAGTATTCATTTAACTATAATCTTAACTATAAACCATATTAAAACTATACCCCCAAATAATCCGATAGCATAATTTTGAACCAATCCAGTCTGAGTTTTACGCAAAAGAGACCCAAAAGCTTTTATCCCTGACCCTACTACATTTACAGCCCCATCTACAACATTGCGGTCAAACCATCCCGCCGCCCCTGAAATAACGAAAAGAATATTCCTAACACAGAAACTATAAAACTCATCTACATAGTATTTATTCTTAAGAATCTTATATGGAATAGAAAACTGACGAGCCATCCCAGCAGAAGAGATGGCCTCTTTTTGATAAATTACCCAAGCAAAGAATATACTCACTATAGCCACTATATTTGAAATAACGGGAATAAACTCATTATGCTCACCTTCAATGAGGTGTGGCCCATAATGAATAAATTGCCCAAATTTATGAGTAAATATACCAAGGATAGCGGCAAGAAAAGCAAGTATAATTAAAGGAATGGTCATTACAGAAGGCGATTCATGGTAGGTAGAAGGGGCTTTTATGCCCCGTTGAGTATGGACTGATTTTTTCTTACCAAAAAAGACAACAAAAAATACCCTCGCCATATAAAAGGCAGTGAACGCCGCCGTTAAAAGAGCAATACCAAAAAGAATATAATGCCCACTATTGTAAGCACCTAATATAATCTCATCCTTACTCCAAAACCCACTGAATGGGAAAATACCTGCAAGAGCAAGCCCACCTATAAGAAAAGTTATAGCTGTAATTTTCATATTCTTATATAATCCGCCCATCTCCCATATATTATTAGTCTTAACTGAATGTATTATACTGCCGGCACACAAAAATAACAATGCCTTAAAAGACGCATGTGTGGTTAGATGAAAGAACCCCGCAGTATAGGCGCCAACACCTAATCCCAACATCATATAGCCCAACTGACTTACTGTGGAATAAGCCAAAACTCGCTTTATATCATCCTGCACAAGAGCAATACTGCCGGCAAAGAAAGCTGTAAAACAACCTATTATTGCCACTAATGTAAGAGCCGTCCCAGAAATAGAGAATATAAAATATGTCCTCGCTACAAGATATACGCCCGCCGCCACCATCGTAGCCGCATGGATTAAGGCAGAAACAGGTGTCGGGCCTTCCATAGCATCAGGTAGCCAGATATGTAATGGAAATTGAGCACTCTTACCCATAGCACCACAGAAAAGAAGTATTGCAATTACAGTAATCATGGAGTGAGGGATAGCACCGGTTTCAAGGATATGCTGGAGTTCCAAAAAATTAAATGTCTGTACTTTATATGAAATGATTAATATAGCAATTAAGAAACCAAAATCACCAAATCGGGTTACAATGAAAGCTTTCTTAGAGGCATTAGCGGCTTCGGGCTTAAAGTACCAATGTCCGATAAGTAAATAAGAACATATACCCACAAGCTCCCAAAAAATATACATCTGTAAAAGATTGTTAGAAACCACCAACCCAAGCATAGAAAAGCTAAATAAAGATAGAAAAGTATAATACCGACAATAACCACTATCCCCATGCATATATCCCGCAGAATAGACTTGCACAAAAAAGCTTACCGTACACACAACTACAAGCATCACAGAGGAGAGAGGATTTATAAGCATACCTATTTCTATTGGCAACGAGGGTAAAATTTTAAGCCACGGCAACTGAAATTCATAGTTCCCAGGAACTACAAGCATTTCCATTAAAATCAGAACCGAAAGACATAACGAGAAGAATATAGCAAAGATAGAAATATTCTGAGAGACCCGTCTATGCTTTCCTGTAAAAAGACCAGTTATAGCAAATGCACAGAATGGTAAAAAAGGAATAACACAAGCAAACTTAAACATTCTTATCGCCTATCCTTTCATTATATTGATACGGTCAACATAGACATCTTTTAGTTTCCTATAAATACACAGCAGAAGAGCCAATCCAACCACTGTATCCGCTGCCGCCACGCTTATGATAAAAAGAACAAAAATCTGTCCCTTTAAAAATGCAGGATAATAGTATTTACTAAAAGTAACAAAGCTTAAACAAGCACTATTAAATAATAGCTCTATTGACATTAGAATGCCTATTGTATTTCTTCTGGTCAGCACCCCATACACACCGATTGAAAAAAACAACGCTACTAATATAAGAACTTCCTTAATACTAATCATTTTTCTCCTTCCTCCTTACGCGCCAGAATAATCGCCCCTATAAGAGCTACTAAAAGTAAAATAGAAAGAAGCTCAAAGGGCAATACTTCATAGACAAATAAATGCTTACCTATATCAGATGGAGTAGTCATAATGCCCGATTTGGATATATTAGCCATCTCTGTCTTTAATATACACCCACACAAAATCCCAAATATCACTATGCTTATACAAATGCTTATTCCTTTTTGTTCACTTGTCTGCTTGATACTTTTATCGGATAGCTTAACCGTTAGCATAATTGCAAAAAGAATAAGTGTCAAGATGCCTCCAACATACAATAGAACCTGAACCGCTGCAAGAAACTCAGTACCCAAAATAAGGTATAGTCCCGCTATACTAAAAAGTGTACTCCCAAGCAATAGTCCAGCGTGAAATATATTCCTTGCCGATACTACGCCAACAGCAGACAGAATAGTAATGACTGCTATACAATAGAATAAAATCCTTTCACTCATATTAAAGACCTCGTAAATTTATCTACCGAATAAACAGCCAATTCATACTCTTTATTCATCTCTAACGCATCAGTAGGACAAGCTTCTACGCATAGCCCACAAAACATACATCTTCCCAGATTAATTGTAAATTCCTCTACTTGACGCTTCTTATTTTCATCTACCTTAAACTTATGCTCCAAACAATGATTAGGACAAATACGAACACAACTTAAACAAGAAATGCATTTGTGAGTACCTGTCTTTTCATCTAATATCAAACTTAAAGCACCTCTATATCTATCAGGCAACCGCCATTTTGCTTTCGGGTATTGCATTGTCGCAGGTCTTAAAATAAAATACTTCAAGGTCACCAACATTCCCTTAATCAAACTTATTATCCCCTCTATTATTTTATCTATCATTTATACGGGGCATAAAAGCCCCTTCTACCCGTTTTATTTACTTATAAAAATAGAGATACCCGTTACTAATATATTCAATAATGCTATAGGAGTTAATACCTTCCAACTTAAATTCATCAACTGGTCAACCCTTAACCTCGGAAATGTCCACCTAAACCACATTAAAATAAACATTACGCAATAACACTTACCCAAAAACCAACACCATGGCGGCAAACCATGAAAGCCATGCCATCCACCCAAAAATATACATGTCGCTATCCCAGAAATTAAAAACATATTAGTGAATTCAGCAAGAAAAAAGAAAGCAAATCTTATACCACTATATTCAGTATGATAACCCGCAGTAAGCTCACTTTCCGCCTCCGGAATATCAAACGGCGTCCGATTTATCTCAGCTATTGCCGCTATGATATAGATAATAAAAGCAACAGGTTGCCGAAAGATAAACCAGTTAAATAGTCCGCCCCCTTGACTATGGACTATTTCACTCAACCTTAATGTATTTGTATGCATCAGCACTCCCACTACCGATAGAACTAGCGGCACCTCATAACTTATTATCTGGGCAGTCGCTCGCATACCGCCTAACATCGAATACTTATTATTCGAACCCCATCCCGCCATTAGAATTCCCACAACTGCAACTGATGAAATAGCAAAAATATACAAAATCCCTAAATTCAAATCCGTTGCTATTAAACCAGGACCAAATGGCAGACAAATATATGCTAAAAAAGAAACCGTAAATACTACTATTGGAGCAAGAAAATGAACTATTTTATCCGCCCCCGCCGGTACTATTATTTCCTTCCCAAGCAGCTTTATTGTGTCCGCTATCGGCTGCAATGTACCTTCAAATCCAACACGATTAGGCCCTATCCTTGATTGAAACCTGGCCGAAACTCGCCTCTCTATCCACAAAACTATCATTACCGTTATTGCCGCAAAAATAAAAAAGACTACCGCTATCAGAAACATCTTGATACAAGTATAAATTGAAACCGGGAACCCTATCTTATCACAAAACTTCAAGCAAAACCTATCTAATAGATTAAGCAACTCACGAAAATTGTAAATATAATCAATCCAACTTTTCATCTCTTATCTTTCATCTCTTATCTTTCCTCTTTCTTCTTTCATCTCTAATTTTTATTTAATCTCCACCTAATTTCTCTCTTCTCTCCTCTCTCCTCTTTCATCTTTGGGATTTGGGATTTTGACATTGGGATTTTCTTCCTCTCTCATCTATCTATTTCCCCCAATACTATATCTATAGTACCCAATATTACTACTACATCCGCTATCTTACAGCTCTTTAATATCTCGCCTATCACAGAAAGATTTGAAAAAGCAGGCGACCGTATCTTTAGCCGATATGGCTTTACCGTACCATCGCTAACTATAAAAAAGCCCAATTCTCCTCGCGAAGACTCTATTCTCGAATAGACCTCTCCCTCCGGTGGCTTAATAACTTTGGGCACCTTGGCTATGATTTCGCCATCAGGTAGTTTAATAAGTACCTGCTCTATTATCTTTACTGATTGCCTCATCTCTTCTATGCGCACTTTATACCTATCCAAAGTATCGCCACTCTCTCCGATAGGTATATCAAATTCAAACTCCTTATAAACACTATACGGATCATCCTTTCTTATATCATACTTCACACCCGAGCCCCTTAAAACAGGACCAGTACACCCATAACTTATTGCCATATCGCGAGATAAGACACCGACCCCTTCCAATCTATTCAAAAAAATGATATTCCCACTCAACAAGGCATCATAATCATCCACTTTATGCCGAAAATCTTTAACAAAATCTCGCACCCTCTTCACAAAACCTTCAGGAAGGTCAGATTTCACACCACCCACTCTTATGTAATTATAGGTCAGTCGCTGTCCACAAACCTCTTCAAAGAAGTTTAGTATTCCCTCCCTCTCCCTGAATGCATACAAAAATGGAGTAAATGCTCCCGTCTCCAACCCCATACACCCAAACCAAACTAAATGACTGGCTATCCTATTTAGCTCCGCCATTAAAACTCTTATGTATTCAGCACGCGGAGGCGGAGTTATATTTAATAACTTCTCTACTGCCAAACAATATGCAAGATTATTGGACATCGCCGTGACATAATCCAATCTATCAGTAAATGGGATAAACTGACTATATGTCCTATTCTCGGCTATCTTCTCTATCCCCCTATGCAAATAACCTATATGGGGAACAGCGCTTAATACAACTTCCCCATCAAGCTGTAGCACTAACCTCAACACCCCATGCGTGCTGGGATGCTGTGGCCCCATATTCACAAAATAATCCTCGGTTAGAACATTTTGAGCGCTCATATTTAGGGAAATTTGACAAACCCCTCACCTGTATAATCTTTCAAAAGCGGATGCCCTACAAAATCTTCTTCAAGCAATAAACGCCGCATATCTGGATGACCTTCAAATATTATGCCAAATAAATCATACACTTCTCGCTCATGCCAATTCGCTGTCCCATAAAGCCCCGTAATAGACTTAACCCTACCACCCTTCCTATCGCAAGAAGACTTAACCACAACCTTACCTTTATGAGTATAGGAATAGAAATAATACCGTAGGTCTATTTTTTCTTGCGAGCAGGTGCAAGCAAGAGTATTTGTTTTTTCTAACATTTCCCCTTGCGAAGCAAGGTGGGGGTTGGCGGGGGTGGTGCCACCGCCAAGTCTATCAATGGCGGTCAAAAATTGTAGCAAATCGTAACCCAATTCTTTTAAATACTCACAGCAATCGTAAAGCTTATCACTGCTTATAGTTACATAAATCGTATCCCCAATCTCCACAGCATCAGCAAACTTAGATCGTAGCTTCTCTAACTGAGGTTGAACCTCTTTCATATTATTAATCCTTCTTTGTGTACCTTAGTGTTTTCGTGTCTTTGTGGCATAATTATTTACTGGAACTAAACTTTTGTCCCTGTATCTTTTTCTGCAACTCCATCATCCCATATAATAGGGCTTCAGGACGCGGCGGACAACCCATAACATATACATCCACAGGAACAAGAGTATTTACTCCTTTAACTACTGAATACGAATCATAATAAAAGGGCCCTCCCGTATTCGCACAATTACCCATTGAAATTACATATTTTGGCTCCGACATCTGCTCCCATAATCTTATTAATCTTTTACCCATCTTGCAAGTTACTGTGCCCGCCACTATCATTAAATCTGCCTGCCGCGGCGTTGCACGACTTACTTCAAACCCAAACCTTGACCAATCATAGCGGGAAGCTCCCGTCGCCATCATCTCAATTGCACAACAAGCTAATCCAAAAGTTAATGGCCAAAGAGAGTTCTTTTGTGCCCAATTAAATGCATTCTGATAATTAGTAAGTATCGCTTGTCCACCTGGTAACTTCTCTATAAATAAAGGCAACGGCGGCAACTTCTCAATATTGTGGGAGGGACTTCCTAGTCCCGATTTATCAGGAGATATTGGAACTTTATCTACATCCATTCTAATGCTCCTTTTTTCCAAGCATACACGAGACCACATATCAAGACTAAAAGAAAGCTAAACATCTCGATTAGCCCAAATAGACCCATACTCTTAAACACTAATACCCAAGGATACAAGAAAACTGCTTCTACATCAAAGATTAGAAAAACTATCGCAAATAAATAGTACCGCACATTGTATTGTGACCACGCTATTCCAAAGGGCATTTCCCCGCACTCGTAGGGTGAAAGCTTAACTTTACCAGGCTTCTGTGGGGATACAAGATAGGCGACTAAAAAGGCTAATAAAATAAACCCTACTCCTGTAACTATAAAAACAAGAATATAACTATACATTTGTAAAGTTACACTTAAAATAAAAAGCTAAATCTATTAGATAAAAAGTCAAGCATTTTTTTTACTTTATTGCATAATTTTCTCCAAAAAATTGCTTGACTTTAACCAGCTACATATGCTAAAATCAGACAAAATGAGAGAAACGTTTCATAAGTTATATTTTGGCGACTGTAATGAAATTATGAATAAATTTGATGTAGGGGGCATAGATGTTGTTTTGGTTGACCCGCCGTATAATACTGCAAATAAAAACACAAAAGAATTAAAAGGACGAAAAGCATTATCAAAAGATTTCGGAAAATGGGATTATTTTAGGGATTCAGAATATTTGGATTTTACTAAAAAATGGATTTCAAATGCTGTTAGAGTTCGCTGAATTCAACCAGCAAGTGCAACACTCCTTTCTTTTTCCCAAACCTCTAATGGTGTTCTGTAATTTAAGCATTTTCTCGGCCTATTATTAAGCCAATTCTCAATCTCTATAATCTCTGCTTCACTTATCTTTGCTAAAT
>JACQXS010000005.1 GCA_016208615.1 Candidatus Stahliibacteriota bacterium
GTCACCCCCTTAGCTTTTAGAACCGCTATCATATCTCGTTCCTCTTTTGTTAAATGAGTATATCTCCCATCCATTTCGCTCTGACCTCCTTTCTTTCACTATTATAGTCAGAGCGTTGCACTTTGTCATTGAACTTATGTATAACATTATTTATAGACTTTGACCAAACAGGTTACGGGATAAGGTTAAGACAAAATAAGATTGAGCAACCCTCCTACTGCAAGTGCAGACACAATCATAATCACGGTAGATTTTAGCACATCTTTAAGTCCCAGTTCTTTGGCAAGAGTGATGAAAGTAGCGATGCACGGAAAATACATACTCAGGACTACTGATGCAACGACAAGTTGTTTTAATGTTAGACCTAAGGGAGCAAGCATCCCAATCGCAACATCCTTGCGCAAAAAGCCAATTAACAATGCCGCTACTGCCTCAGATGGTAATCCCCAAATTTTAGTAACCACTGGAGCAGTGAACCTACCAACAAATTCAATTATGCGGAGTGAGTAAAGCACATTTACAATAAATACGCCCACAAGAACCCAAGGAATAGCTTCTCTAATAAACCATTTAATTCTAATCCATACTTTTTGTACTAAGCCCTTGAAATAAGGGATTCTATATGGTGGTATCTCAATAAATATTTCCGGCGATTCACCCTTTAATACCCGATTGAGCAGAACACCTAATCCAAGCCATACAATAAATAAAGTCCCAAAAACAGCGGCTAATCCTGACACTCCATATTTACCTATAAGTCCAACAATCATAGCAGTTTTCGCCATACAGGGAATAGATATAGCTATTAAAGTGGCTGAAATAAACTTCTCTCTTCTTGTCTCCATAATCCTTGTTGATAAAATAGCAGGAACATTACAGCCAAGTCCAAGCATCATAGGTATTATAGCGAGCCCATGTAACCCGAGTCCGTGCATCAATGTATCTACAAGGATTGAGAGCCTGGGCAAGTAGCCTGAGTCTTCTAAAAAAGATAACACAACATAGAATGCAACCACATAAGGCAAAACCATCGCAAATGGAACAAATAACCCTGTAGTCAATAGACCAAACGACTGAACAAAATCTATTTCTCCTTCAACCAATTCCCCAACGAGAATATTATGAATAAAGCCCTGTGCTCCCAACAGAGTTGAAAGCTTTAACATCAGGGGTGCCCATAGTTTTTCAAAGATAGGAGCAAATACATAGCCTATAAGCTCTTCACCAATGAATCTGATAATCTTGAAAGTGCCATATAGTATTATTAAAGCTATTGGAATCCCTGTAAAAGGTGCTACCGATGCATCGCCCAACCTTTCTAAAAATGTATGGTGACGATGGGTTATTTTTTCTACTTTAGCTATTATATTTCCAATCTCGTGCCATCTTTCTAATTCCTCATATTCATAAAGAGAAATCTTTGCTTCACTTATTCTCTCAACTAATTTTTTTATCCCTTCTCCTGTGATAGCACAAGTGGGAAGACAAGGAATACCCAAAATTTCTTCTAATTTTTCTATATCAATAGATATGCCGATGTGCTTTGCTTCATCCCAAAAGTTAAGTGCTACGAGCATCGGAATTTTATGCTTTAGCAATTGAAGGGTAAGATTAAGACTACGCTCTAAATTTGTAGAATCTACAACATTAATTACAATATCACCGCCAGTGGTGCTGACCACATCAGAAAGCATACTAACAGCTACTTCTTCTGCTTTACTTGTTGGCTCCAATGTATAAGTCCCAGGGACATCAATAACCTCTACTTTTTCATCCTTTATCCGCATATTCCCTTTTGTGAACTCAACAGTAGTCCCGGCGTAGTTTGAACAAATCACATCTACTCCGGTAAGGCGATTGAATACTACACTCTTCCCAACATTCGGATTCCCAATGAGTAAAACTTTCTTCATAAATTCTCCTTATATGTCAAATGTAGGGGCGAGGTAACCTCGCCCCTACACTCAATAAGGTGGTCACAGTATGGGTCACCCTTTGGAATTGATTTTGGGATACTATAGTGGAGATTCTTACCCAAAGCCTCTACTAATATCTTTTCCATAGTAGTATGGGCTTCACAAATTTCCGGTAACTCCCAAGGATATGGACATCTATAAATCCTTATGATTACTTTCTTATCAGAAAACTCTGTAACTTCACCTTCGCCACCCACATTATTAAATATTCTCACAAGATACAGTGCGACTGCCTTAATATCATTGTCTTTTATTCGTTTTCTTATTGTCTCCGCTATCTCCATACCATAACGATGACTTACATCCTTTATTAAATCTAATCCATCTTCACTATACCTATCATAGATTGTATCATATAAAATCTTAATCCTTCTTGACAATCCTGCAATAGCGCTACGATATCTCTTTTCTATAGGAATTTCTTTAATTTCTATGCCCTCTGGCAGTTTTATCAACTTTACCTCCTTTCTATTCTATTGCGTATTTTATCTACTATTTTATTGAATTCTTGTGCCGAAGGAGAATCACTGAATTTTTCAATAAATGCAACTCCACTATCACCTGCCTCAACAATATTTGGGTCAATTGGGATTCTACCCAGAAATGGAATACCAAGCTCTCTGGCTGCTTTTTCTCCACCGCCTGTCTTGAAAATATCTATACTCTTTCCGCAATGTGGACAGGTAAATCCACTCATATTTTCTATAATCCCAAGAATAGGTATCCTAAGTTGTATCAAAAATTGGACACATTTCCTTGAATCTGAGAGAGCTACTTCCTGTGGTGTAGTGACGATAACAGCTCCGCTCATCTCAGGAATAAGTTGACAAATTGAGAGAGGCTCATCTCCTGTCCCAGGAGGAGCATCTACAATTAAATAATCTAATTCACCCCACGCAACTTCACCAATAAACTGCTTCAATGCTCCCATTTTTAAGGGACCCCTCCAAATTACGGGCATATCCGGACCACTTATCAATGAAGCCATAGAAAATGCCCATAAATTGGGACTTACCATTATAGGAATCATACCGTGAGGGGTCATTATCAATCTCTTACCCTCAAATCCAAGCATCTTTGCTATTGATGGTCCGTGAATATCTGCATCCAGAATACCTACTTTTTTATCTTTACTCAGAGATGCAGCAAGACTCACGGCTACAAAGCTTTTGCCCACCCCACCTTTATTAGACAGCACCAATATTTTATGCTTTATCTTTGCCAAGTTTTCTTTGACCCTACGGTCCAGCTCATCTTGTTGCTGGTGTCGTTCTTCCATTGTGGTTTCTTGTGGCATATAATACCTCCTCTCTATGACTCAGATTAAAGAATCCACCTCTTTCTTAAACACCTTGCCTCTTCTCTCTGTATACTAAATACTAATGCTCACAACTCTTGTGCTCTGGACTATCATGGTCACAGAGGCTTTCACCACTGACAAGCTCACCTTTCAAAAAGATTTCTATAACTTGCTCTATAGAACCAGTCACTCCTATCACAGTCTCAATGTTGTATTGAGTAAAGAGTTCTTGAGCACGATGTCCCATACCTCCAGTAATAACAACATTTACCCCCATATTTGCCAGATAACCTGGCAGAAAACCGGGTTGATGTGCCGGGTTCTGTATCGTTTCCCTCTTTACTATTTTGCCCTCCTCTACCTCTATTATAGTATATTCTGGACACCTACCAAAATGAGAAGCAACTTGTGCTCTCTCTGTAGAAATAGCTACTTTCATCTTTTATTCCTCCTTTTTTTGTTCAAAATTTTTGATTGCTTCATACAATGTGTTTGCAGCCAGAAGAGCACAATGGCGGTTAGCTTCAGGCAATCCACCAACTGCTTTAAGAACTGTCTCTTGAGTAATACCTCGGGCTTCAGTGAGACTTTTACTCAAAATTAATTCTGTTACCATACTACCGCAGGCAATTGTTGTGCCACAACCATCGGTATTAAAACCAGCATCTATAATTTTGCCATCCTTTATCTTGAAACAAATCTCCATTGTATCACCACAGGATCCTGTTATCTTGCCATAACCATCATTATCACTTAAAATACCCCGACTTCGGGGCTTCATCCAATGGTCAATAACTGTTTCAGAATAATTTCTTCTTGCTTCATCTAAAATTTCCCGTTGAAGCTTCTCAGCTAATTCATCAAGATTATTTTCCATCTTTTAATTCTTCTTGCACCTTATCCCACAAATCTTTTATTTCCTTTGATGCTGAAGAATCAGAATGCTCTACAACGGGCATCTCTTTTACTAATGCCTCTATAACTGCTTTATCAAAGGGAACTTTGCTTACCACTTTAATATTAGATTTTTGACAATACTCCTCAATAGCTTGTGTGTTCTTTAAATTCAAATCATACTTGTTTATACAAACCACAGTTTTAATCCCAAAATGCTTTGCCACTCCAATAACTCTTTCCATATCATGCATCCCTGAAAGAGTGGGCTCTGTGACAATCAGTGCAATATCTGCTCCACCAATACTCGCAATTACTGGACATCCAATCCCGGGTGGCCCATCTATTATAATATAATCTGCATTCCCTTTTTCTGCTACAAGTTTCGCATTTTGTTTTACAACAGTTACCAATTTTCCCGAGTTCTCCCCTGCAATTCCCAATTTTGCGTGAACTAACGGTCCGTATTTGGTATCAGAAATATACCATTCCCCGTTTACGACTTCTTCTATCCGGATTGCTTGCTCAGGACAGACATACTTACAAACTCCACATCCTTCGCAAGAAATTGCATCTACAACTATCTGACTTCTGATTTCTTTTATTGCCTCAAATCTACATACTTCCATACACTTCTTACATCCTGTGCATCTATCTTTATCTATCACCGCCTTCTTTCCACCACTGAACTTGTGCTTCTCTTTAATAGTAGGGTGGAGCAAGAGATATAAATCAGCAGCATCTACATCACAGTCAGCCATTACTTTCTGGTTAGCTAATGATGCGAAACTCCCTGCTACAACAGTCTTGCCAGTCCCTCCCTTCCCACTTATGACAACTATTTGCTTCATCTTCTTATTCCTTTGAAAATATTCCACATAGAAACTCTACTTATGTATTTTTTCTCTCACCAAATTTCTTTATATTGTCCTCAGCTTCTTTCCTTGCTGACATCCAAAAACAAAACATTGAGCAGGCACCTAAAATTATTGAAAAGACAGACTGAAAGACTAAAATTAGAGCAATAGACCAAATCGTCATTCCCAATGTCATGGGCTGACCAATGATGCTATATATACCGGTATCAACTAATATAGTGGTATTAAGGGCTGAAGTTTCCGGTTTACCCCTATGTGTTAAAGCAATATGAGAGACTATGCCTAAATAAGCTGAAGGAACATAGAGAACCCAGCCAATAATTTTTAACCACAAGATATCAAGATGCATCCACTCTTTACCAATAGTTAATTCAAGTGTTAACAAAGTAAAAAAGATACTCAAGCCTATATGCATATAAATTTCACTAATAAAGCGCTCCTTAGCCGATTGGATTATCCATCTGCTATTAACAATCCATATAACAGCACAAATACCAATGCAAACTATATCCCTTATAATCATTTACTAATTAGCTCCTTTATCCTAAAATATAGGTTCTTGAACTTTGGCTCCCATTCTTTTTTCCATAAAATAAAAGGTGCACCATTAGAGTATGATACTGCTATTTCTCTATCCACAGGAATATTCATAAGGATAGGAATCCTTTGTCTGCCACAATATCCTTCTACTTTTTTGTCTCCAATATCAGCACGATTTATGATTACACCAAAAGGAATAGTAAGTTTTCTCAGAACCTCAACCGCCAGAATCAAGTCATTTAATCCAAAGGGAGTTGGCTCGGTCACCAAAATACAGAAATCGCTACCCTTGACAGACTCTATTACAGGACAGCTCGTCCCAGGTGGAACATCTATTATAGTAAGTTTATTTGAATCTATTCGTGATTTTAATTCCCTTATCACAGGTGTAGCCCTTGCTTCTCCAATATTAAGCTTGCCATGACTGAAATTTATATTCCCACTTTTCCCTTCTTCAATTACTCCTATTGTCCTTTTTATCTCAGTAATAGCGCCTTCCGGACAAAGAAGACTACATCCTCCACATCCATTGCAAAGTTCAGGAAATATGAGAACTTTGTCTTTAAGCACAGCAATAGCATTATACTGACATACTTCTGAACATTTGCCACAATGAGTACACTTTTGCTCATCCACTTCAGGAATAGGAATGGCCACAGGATAGGTTCTCTTGAACTCGGGCTTCAGAAATATATGTGCATTTGGCTCCTCTACATCACAATCCAAGAACTGAACCCATGAATGTGGGTAGGTTTGGGTCCCCTGACCCAAACTTTCTAAGTTATAGCGCAGGGGTTTATCCCTCGCAAGAGACAAAGCCAAATTGACCGCAACCGTAGTCTTCCCAGTCCCACCCTTCCCACTGGCAACCGAAATAATCATCTGATTTACTTATCCCTTCCGCAGACATTATCAGCTGAACATGGTGGAGTATCACAGCGCTCTGTTCTACCACAGCAAGTAGCTCCTTTAGGAGAATTATCCACTCCAACCCTTGCGGGAATGGAAATCAATTTTGTAAGATTTATGCTACTACAAGCTGGACATACCGGAGTCTCTTGCCCTTTTTGAAAAAAATTCAATCTCTTTTCCACAACTCTCACACTTATATTCGTATATAGGCATTTTTATCTCACCTATTAACTTCTTTCTCTAATTCACTCATACGAGTTTCAATTACTTCCATTTCTTTATGCAGAGCACCGGCTTCGTCTTTTAGCATTTGCAATTCCTCTTGGGCTGTTGGCTGTGAATAATAGGGAGCATAGCCCGGATACGCATAAGGCATATACGGTGAGCCGTAGCCATAAAATCCTCTTCCCCAGCCTCGTCCTCTTCCAAATCCACGACCTCTGCCCCAACCACCTCTACCAAAGCCAAATCCACCACGACCAGGAATTGGGTTAGCATACCCTGGCGCAGGATAGCCTGCACAAAGACCCATCGCTCTACCTGTCATAGGTCCCAAGCCCCAAGGACCTGTTCCATCTCCTCTTGGCATTTTAATCACATCCTTTCTCCTCAATCTTATTTATTCTCTTGTTAATTTCATCAATTTGTTGCTTCATAAAATCTGACTGCTGCTTTAACATCTGTAGTTCCTGTTCTCTTGTAGGCTCTGGCATAGTAGGTCCCATTCCAGCCCCCATTCCCATACCTCTGCCTCTACCTCTACCCATTCCTCTTCCCATACCACGACCCATTCCCATTCCATAGCCCGGTCCCATGCCGACACCAAAATGTGGTGGAACATTTGGTTGAGCAACAGATTGAAACTCGCCCCTTTTATATTTATCTATCGCATCTCGCACTATTCCCGAAATACCAACAATTACTTGAACCCCTGCTGATTGAAGTGTCTGAAATGCATTTGGACCACAGATTCCTGTAAGAAGAGCCTGAACTCCTTTATTTGCAATAAGCTGTGCAGATTGAATGCCTGCTCCTCCGGATGCATCAATATTCGGATTTTCTGCTGCCTCAAATTCCATAGTATCTGTATCTACAAAAAGAAAGTAGGCACATCTCCCAAATCTTGGGTCAATTTGTGAGTTTAAATCAGTGCCTTCACTTGTAACTGCTACCTTCATTTTCCTCCTTCCCGATTAACTAATTTTACTCCCTTATCCTTGCCTTCTATTTCCACTAATATTCTCCGTGCCATACCAAACCCAATACCTATCTGGGTATTGCCAACTTGAATCATTACAGGACCCCTCATAAATTGAGCACTCAATTTCTTAATCTCCACACCTTCTCTAATTCCCATCGCATCTAATCTTCTAATCGTATTATATCCACCATATATCTCTACTATTTTACCTGACTCACCTGTCCGCATATCCACGAGAGATAACTTCATCTTTTTCTACACTTATCACAAACTCCATATATGTTCAACTGATGGTGAGTAGGGATAAATTCTTTTTCTCTTGATAGTTTAGCCTGTATTTTCTCTAATTGTTTATCAAACACTTCAATAGATTTTCCGCACTTTGTACAAATAAGATGGTCATGATGCCTATGCCTATACTTATGTTCGTAGCGAATCTTGCCATCTCCCCAGTTTACTTCCCTTGCTAACCCAACTTCGTATAACAAGTTAAGTGTCCGATAGACAGTCGCATATCCTATTTTGGGATTCCTCTTCTTCGCAAGCCCATAAATCTCGTCTGCCGTCAAATGCCTCTCAGTTTTGAGAAAAACATCCAAAATACTATCCCTTTGCCCAGTGCACTTTAACTTTCTCGCCCTTAAAAACTCATTAAATACCGCTCTATAGTATTCCATTTTGATAATGATTATCATTATCATTATCTTGTCAAGTAAAAAATAAATTTATTTGTGTAAGAAGTGGTAAGAAATTTATTTTGCTTGACTTAGCAAGATTTATCGCTATCCTACAATTAAATGGAAGAACCTCGCATTTTAGCTATAGATTTTGGCGAAAAAAGGATTGGACTGGCAATAAGTATTCCAAAGTTAAATATCCCAGAGCCACTTAAAACAATAGAGAGAAAGGATTTATGGGCAGAATTGGATGAAATATTCAAATCTTATAATATAGACACTGTAGTTATAGGACTTCCTTTACATACTGATGGGAGAGAGGCAAAAAATACTCCTATTGTCAAAGAATTAGCCGCAGAAATAAGTGTTAGATATAATATTCCTGTAAAGTTATGGGATGAGAGATTTACGACAAAGAGTGCGGAACAGCTAATGCATCTACTGGGTAAAAAACCAAGTAAAGATAAAGCAAATGTGGATAGAATAGCTGCCGCTATTATACTTGATGAGTATTTATCAAGCATCTAAATCTATCTGCTGGTATGAATAGGTGGCAGGTTTCATTAGAAGCTAAATCTTCCATCAGTTCATTTATTTCCTTTTTTAGTATAGGGTGTAATAAAGGAGGTTTAACCTCAGTTGGAGCAATTTCAGATAAGGGTAATAGTACAAATTTGCGTCTATGTAATAATGGGTGTGGAACTATAAGAGTAGGTGTATTTATTATTAGGGTATCAAAAAATAATATATCTATATCTATTGTTCGTGGTCCAAACTTTTGTTCCTTTTTCCTGCCCAGCGAGTGTTCAATTTTACCTATCGCTTCAATTAGAGTAAATGGTGAAAGGTTAGTCTCAAATAGGATGACACAATTTAAGAAGTCTTCCTGCTGCTCCAATCCCCAAGGTGAAGTCTCCCATATAGAAGAGCAATCTTTGATTAAATTGTTTGCTGATAATTTATGTGTCGCGGTAATGATATTTTGCAACCTATCGCCGACATTAGAGCCAAATCCCAAATATACCTGTGACATTGGAATCAGCCGATTTCAATAATACCGGCACCTGTTATTTGGCGGTGTTTGAGTAATTGTAGTGCTTGATTAGCTTCTTCTAAAGGGAATATAGTAGTTTCTGGTTTTATAGGTATTGAAGCTGAAAGTTTGAGCAGTTCTTCGCCATCAGTTCTGGTGCTGTTAGTTACGCTGCATATAGTTTTTTCGTGATATAGATATTTATTATACTCCATTTCAGGAATTGGTGTCATATAGATGCCTGCCAGTGCCACTGTACCGCCCTTTTCTAAACTTTCAAGTGCATTTAGCACTAACTCACCTGCGGGGGCGAAAATTATGGTACTATCTAATTTATGTGGTGGCAGATGAGTAGTATCACCCACCCATACACACCCAAGTTTTTTAGCCAATTTTTGATGCTCATGACTACGAGTAAAGACATAAACTTCGCACCCCCAATGGACTGCTATTTGTATGGCTATATGAGCCGACGCCCCAAATCCATATAATCCTAATCTATTACCGGGCTTAATTTTACTTGACCTTAATGCCCTATACCCTATAATGCCTGCACATAAAAGAGGAGCTGCCTCTCGGTCGATGAATATTTCAGGTATAGGATAGACAAAATCTTCTCTTATTACTGTATATTGAGCATATCCGCCATCAACATTATAGCCTGTAAAGAAAGCTTTATCGCATAAGTTTTCGTTGTTTGATTTACAAAACTTACATTCCCCGCAAGTAGAATGTAGCCATGCTATTCCGATTCTATCGCCTATTTTGAAGCGAGTTACCATTTTACCCTTACTCTCTACTCTACCTATAATTTGGTGTCCTGGGATAATGGGTTTCTTGATTAGTGGAAGATTGCCCTCTACTTCGTGCAAATCAGTATGACAAATACCGCAGACGCTTATTTTAATGAGTAATTCAGTTGGCTTTGGAGTAGGAATCGGAAGTTCTACTAATTTAAGTGGACTATTATCAATAGATGTTGGTTCATTTAATATCATTGCTTTCATATAGTTAGTAAATATATGTGATATAACTAATGTCAAGAAGTACTTAATTTTTATTGACAAGTTCACAAAAGGGGTTAATCTTTTATCAGGAGGTGCAAAATGATAGGATTATTTATTGCTATTTTGGGAGTAGTGCCACCGGTAGAGGAAAAGCTTAATACTCAAGGGTTTGTCATTGTCCCTACTACTAAGCGAAACATTTACGACATCTATGAGGGGGCAAAAAAGCAAAATGAACCCATTCTTGTAACTACTGATGTTGTTCTCCATACGGCACATATTTTATTTGACTACACGCTGCGGATATTAGAGATTGATACTTTGTTGCCGAAGGTTAAGATACTCACTAAAGGAATGATAGATGCTTGTCTATCTCAATCAAAAGAAGCCAAAACTGAGGTAATTAGGGGTGCGGTGGATGATAATTTAGCCTTCTTTGGAGTAGCGGGCAAATTACTTGGCATAGAATTGCCGTCTAATGTTCCAGACAAAGTAAAAGAAAAAATAGATATGGAAGTTAAACTTATTGAAGCCCATAGAGGACCTGTGGCATCAGCTATTTTTGGCTACAACGAAGATTATACACAATATATACCGCGTGGCCATTATACTCGTAATCTTGCTTTTGAGCAATACTTTAAGGCAATGATGTGGTATGGAAGGATGGGTTTTTATATTAATCCGCACCCAACTATGTATCTTGAACCCATAGACCCTATTAAAGAAGGTATAAAAATGACCCGTATGGCAATACTAATAACAAAAATTATCACTTCATCTCCTAAATTAGCCAAGTTATGGGACGAAATCTACAAGCCTACTACCTTTTTTGCAGGCAAATCAGATGACTTTACAATGAAGGATTATCAGACGCTACTAAAGACTGTTAATCCAGCCAAAGACAATTCAATACTTGCATTTATAAAGATGGTAAAGAAATTACCTGCTCCCCGAATTGTATCGGTTGTTAGTGAAGATACTTTGGGTTTAAGAGGATTAAGATTTATGGGACAAAGATTTATTCCGGACTCATATATATTCCAGAACCTCGTATATCCCAAAGTCAAAAACTATACAGGTGATGGACAGCCATTTACGGTTGAAAATACAGCTATTGGTAAGATGCGTTGCTTTCCGCGGGGCTTGGATGTGATGTTTATATTTGGAAGCGAGGTAGCGGGTGATATATTGAAAGAAGAAGGGGATAGGGAATATACATTGTACGAGAACCAAGTTAAGAAACTTAAATATGAGTTCAATAATCTGCCTAAATCCCAATGGAGTGAAAACCTTTACTGGCGTTGGCTATTTATGCTTAAAAAACTTATCACTTACACGGATACAAGGTGTCCCGAGTTTATGCAATCAAGGTTATGGAAAATAAAGCAGCTTATGACGGCACTTGGCTCATGGGCAGAGTTACGGCATGATACTATTCTTTATGGTAAGCAAAGTTATACTTTGTTAGCCAGTGCGGCACCTCGTCCAGAAGAACTTGTAGAAGGATGGGTAGAGCCATATCCTGAGATTTATGAATTAATGCGTCAATTTGTGTTGGAGATTGCTAAAACAGGCAAATATCCAGAAGAGGTAAGTCAAAAGTTAAATATATTTGCGGGTATTTTGGGTGAATTAAGTGTAATTTCAGGTAAAGAGCTTGATGATTTACCTTTATCAGAGCGGGAATGCAAACTTATAAAAAATATAGGTAGCAGACTAAAAAGTATGACCGAATTCTCACCTGACCTGATGAATAAAATAACTTCCGGTGCTGATGAAGAGATGTCAATAATTGCGGATGTGCATACGGACCCAAATTCGGGTAAAGTGTTAGAGGAGGCAGTTGGATATCCGAGTGAAATATATGTTAAATTACCAGGCAATAAGATAGTCAAGGGAGGTGTCTTCTCATATTATGAGTTCAAAGCCCCAATGGAAGAGAGATATACAGATGAGAAGTGGCAAACAGAATTGCGAACTAAGACACCTGAACTGCAAAAATGGGTATCTCCATTACTGCTGGGAGAGAAGTAAATTTATTAGCTTTTTAGGTTATTAAGAAATATAAGTAATTATCTTATAATTACAAATTTCTTTGTTGTGGTAACATCAATGCCCTCAATCCGACAGAAGTATATTCCAGAAGGCACAGACTTACCTGCTAAATCATTACCATCCCAAGTAAGTCTATGAGTTCCTGATTGGAATTCTTTCTCTGCTACCCGATATATGAGTGAACCTGCTATATCATAGATACGGACACTAATTTTACATCCCTTAGATATATGGAAGTTGATATAAGCTTTATGTAGAGAAGGATTAGGCATTATAGTAAAGTCATTTATTAGTGAACGCGGTGTAACTTCTTCAACTCCCATTGGATTAAATCCTCTAATCTCCGAAATAGGTCCTTCTTCTCCTCCATCTACCCAATAAGTCCGTGTTTGAGGATTGACACAAACTAATCTACCATTAGCAGATATGCTTCCTGGTGTTTTACATAAGTTTTCTGTAAAAGACCCATCCATTGTTAATTCATAGATATTAGTTGAATCAAGAATAGGATTAGAAGCAGAGCCACTTAACCATGTATAGTATAAAATTAGACTTCCATTCTCATAATCTCCATGTGGGTCAAACGCTACTGCCTGTGCCGCTACTGCTCCTAATGGTGGCTGTGGTATAGGAATATCAAAACTGGATAACAAATTACCAGAGGTGGAGACCTTAAATATTTTATGCTGGTCTCTGTCAACGGCATATAGATATGAGCCATCGGAGGTTATTCCGGTAGGGAACTCAGTAGCCGGTGAAGTGAATTGTGTGTCTATAGCTCCATTTGTGGGATTTACTTTGTATATTTGCTTTGTCCCGGAACTCTGTACCCATAATCGTCCATTATTCCATACTATACCTAAGCACGAGGCATCATTTTCAGGTGTCGGAATAGTGCTTATTTGTGTACCTGTCTTATCTACTTTGTATATTTGATTAGAATAAAGCGAAGTAATCCAAAAATAAGTTCCATCAAACGCCATTGCACTTGGACAATTCCCAACATTAGCGAACTCACTTATTTTTCTACATGACCGCCATCCTGCTTCTATATCATATTGTAATGTAAAACTATCACTATAAGTTGGGGTAGTAGCTGTGATACTAATATTGAATGTAACTGTATGAGGAATAGGGCAAGAAGCACTTGCCGTTACCTTGAATGGGCTTGTAGAATTGTTAGCCGTATTACCGTGAGTTATATTACTAAAATTAGATACCCCACTATTCACAGTTACATTAGGGTCAGTACTCGTGATACTACCTTGCACACCTATAAAATCACCTACTTCTGCCTTCAAATAGATAACAATATTTACTTGCTCTCCTGGATTCCAAATACTATTATTTGGTTCAGTAACTTGGAAGTTAGTTAATCCAATATCCGGTATAGTTAATGGAGGGTCCATCCAATATACCCATGAGGGACCTCCATAATTACTACCTTCTTCTCCATATCCACGCCATACATATGAACTACTGTTACCCCATGAGTTTTTCAGTAGCCAAGCATTTTGAGCATCATCCCACCCCGCCAAACACACTGCGTGGTTAATGTATTTTCCCATAATCGGCATATATACTCCACTTTTATAAAAGAAAATATCCTTCCTCCATTCTACTGCACAAGCCATAGGTCCGTCTCGCAATTCATTTTTATAGTTTGCTGCTGTTGGCTCCGTATATCCATAATCCGTAATCTTCACTACCCTTGTTTCCCAATCTGAACACCTTTCAGTGCATGGTCTATCTTGTGCCTGGTATGGGAAACAAGATTCATCCGGCATTCCTGTATCTTTTATGAACTGCATTACTCTACCGTATGTTATATGTCCATATTGTGTTGTTATTCCATTACATCCATTAACACCCTGTTCGTGACAACAAGAGACCAGGAATTGTTCTGATAAGTCTGGATTCTCATCAGGTGTATTATTAAAAATTTTCATTCTCGCTTCTAATGCACTTGCTACTCCGTGAGCCCAACAACTTCCACAACTACCTTGGTCTTTAACAGTAGTCATCCAATTATGACCATTGTAAGTTCGCCAATCTAATGCATCAAGTAGTTTTTCTCCCTTTAATCTGCGTGCTTTTGCCCTTGGCGATTCTTTATATTTCGGTGTAATAGCTCTTGTTTTATCCATTGTTATATTAAGTCCGGTTCCCTCTTTTATCCACTTTTCTCGTAATTCGCGTGAAATAGTGGGCATACCTGCAACCCATGGATTGCCGAGTTTAGCCAAAGTATCTTGCAACATTTTCAAGAATGCAGCGTCATCCATTTCATCTGTTGGTGTCTCAGCTCCGCCAGCTGTTCCCATTATCCCACATAATCCTAATAAGACTAACCACTTTTTCATCTTAACACCTCCTATTCTTGCTTTACTTATAGTATATTTTATAAATTTGTCAAGCACGATTTTTGTTTGGGTTGATTTTTTATTTGACGAGCTGATAGGTAGTGATAAAATATATTAGATGATTTTTATTTTTATCATAAATATAGTTGCGGGAAAGGAGGTGCAACCTCATGAGGTGCAACCTCAAATTGAGTATAGGGGAGATACTCTTAATTACTTATGGAAAGATAAAATAATTCTGCTAACAGGAAATGCCGAGATTAAGACTCCTGATGTGTTAGCCAAATCTGATACCATAGAATATTATGCTAATAAAAATATAGTAACCGCAACAGGTAATCCGATATTATGGGTAGGTAGCCAAAAAATAGATGGCAAAAAGATGATATATGATTTGGTAAGCGAAGAAGGTATAGTTTCTGATGGCAGGACCCAAATTCAAAAGGGCTGGTTTGATGGTAGGATTATAAGAAGAATAGATAAAAATGTGCTTAACATAGACTATGGTAAATTCACTACTTGCGACCACACAACACCGCATTATTATTTTTGGGGCAGAGAACTTAAGGTTTATACTAACAATACAGTCTTTATAAGGCCCCTACTTTTATTTGTGCAAGGGTTGCCGCTTTTTTATGCCCCATTTTGGTGGTTTCCAATCAAAAGTGGTAGGCAGTCTGGGTTATTACATCCTAAGGTTGGCAAATCAACTACTTGGGGTAGATATGTTGAGAATCTTGCGTACTATTGGGTGCTAAACAAAAGGTCAGATGCCACTTTTACGCTTAATTATTATGAACTTATGGGACCAAGAGTATCGGTTGAGGGAAGATGGATTTTCTCACAAGCAGTGATGGGTAATTTTAATACCTCATACATAATGGAGCCAAACAAAACAAAAAGATGGGCAATGGACATTGCTCATACACAAGGAGGTGCGACCTCAGGATTTGCTAATCGTCTGATGCTGCGAGCAAGTGGTCATTTTATTAGTGATGTCCAATATAAAGTAGATTACGAAGAAGAAAGGTTGGTGCAATTAGATAAAATAATGGACTCTTACCTGTCATTGAGTAAGGCGTGGGATGTTGGGACGGCAAACTTTGTGATAAGTGAAAGACGAAATCTTGTAACCGATAGTATATCCAGGAGCTTGCCTGAAATGAGCTATTGTCTAACTAATCGTCGGATTTTGGGAGTTAATTTCTCTTGCTCAGGTGGATTATCAAACGCAAGTTCTTTGGGCGGGGAATATAAGCAAACGGGACAAAATACATTCGCAATGTCAATGCCTTTTAAGTTATTACGCTACTTTTTTTTAACTCCCGCAACTAACTATACTTTTGCTTGGTCGCATCCGGATACTTTAGAATACCCAAAATATTTATTAATACCACGCTCTTCTAATTACGGTGTCTCTTTATCTACCCGTATTTATGGGAAGTCTATTTTTAAGCCCGAGTTTAGGCATACTCTAACCCCCAGTATCTCTTACTCGCTTTCACATTCCTTAACTGACACTATACGCGGATGTGCATTTTCAGTAGGAAATAATTTTGAATTAGTAGTTGGGAAGAAGAAATTTTACTTGGCTACTTTGAATATTGCAAGTAGCTGGAACTTTGATAAGGATAGTCTTAATCCTATAAGCATATCTATGGAATCAAGAGTTATCCCCTTATTGAATATACGAGCTACGGGAAGTTATGCCCCGTATGCAGATACATTTAGCTTTACCCAGCTTATAGTTGGCTCTTACTTTTCGCGTAAAGATATTTCATTAACTTTGAATTATAGTTGTACACCACGACAAGGCTGGCAATCTGACCAAAGCTTACGATTTGGAATTAACACAAAGCTGACTAAGAATTGGAAATTGAGTTTCTCCGGCACATATGATTTCCTCTCCGGCACACTAATAGATGAAAGGTTTTCCATCTATCGTGACCTGCATTGCTGGGATATGGTGTTCAATTTTGACAGATACGGTGAAGCTTGGAGATATGATTTAGAAGTTAAATTAAAAGCTATACCGGAAGTAAAAGTCGGCAAAGGAGTATTTGGTATATTCCTATAACAAATGCTTGTTTGTAAAATTAGGACTTGACTTTTTGAATAAAATAGAGTATAAAGTAAGAGATGAAAAAATTGGTAAATATAGCCCTTTTATTGGTGCCATTGAATTTATTGGGTGACTGGATATTGCAGCAGAGCGGGGTTAATAACACACTTGGCGATGTGTATTTTGTAGATAAGCTCCACGGATGGATAGCTGCTGGTAGTGATGATAGTGGTAGGGGACTAATACTTTGCACAACAGACGGAGGTAAGAATTGGGAGAAGGTATATACAGATTCAGGCTGGGTCGGATGTATTGGATTTTTTGACTCACTTGAAGGCTGGGCTGGTGGTGGAGGACCAACCCATTATTGATTCTTCATCTCAGTCTCAACGGACTCCTGCTGTTTTATTTCATACTACGGATGGCGGGCATACATGGAACGAGGACAAGAGTATGAATTCTCATAAATTTAGCCCCTCTTCATCTCTTATTTCTCATTATGATGACTACTATGAATCCGTAAATCGTATTCATATAGTTAATTCTATATATGGTTTTTATATGCTAAATGGGGAGTATATAGACTTTTATCATGGCATGACTATTGAATGGATAATAGTAAATTCATTAGATGGAGTTCATTACTGGAAGGAAGATTGTTTTGTGTGCGGTAACCTTTGGGGAATAGATTTGTATTTCACTGATTCTCTGCATGGCTGGATTTTAAAAAGAGATGGAGAGTCCAATCCTTACCCGCAAGTACTTTATACCGAGAAAGGAATAGAAAGTTTAGCTGTAATTTCTGTTGTTGATTCCCCCCTCTATGTTGATGTAAGTAGAATGGATTTTATAGATAGCTTACAGGGTTGGATAATTTCTAGTAAAAAAGTTTATCATACAGTAGATGGCGGATATAACTGGGTAGCAGAATCAATTGTAGTAGTAGGAAATCTTGGTGAGATTGATTTTCTTGATTCTTTAAATGGCTGGGTATCTGGTAATATTGGTACTAGAGGAATTATTTTAAGGACAAGAGATGGTGGTAATAATTGGACACAGGAACTTACACCTATAACTTATTATGTGATAAGGTCTTTATATTTTGTAGACACATTAAACGGTTGGGCAGTAGGTGATAATGGCAAAATTCTACATTATACCACTGTGGGAGTGGAAGAAGATAGATTCTTCGCTGACGCTCAGAATGACAGATTAGAAGTAGAGCCAAATCTATGTAGTTCGGTAGTTAAGATTAACTATTCAGTAGATAGAGAAAAAGATATTTCATTAACTATTTATGATGTTACGGGTAGGTTAATAGAAGTATTAGTTGATGGCAAAATAGACCAAGGGTCATATCAAATAGACTGGACTACTACTGGGTTACCACGCGGAATCTATTTTGCCAAGTTAGTAACCCCAACTCGCAAGATTACAAAGAAGCTTATTCTTACTCCTTAAAAATAATACCAACCAAGGTTATACTTTTGGAAGTAAAATTAAAAGCCATACCCGAGGTAAAAGTCTATTTGGTATATTCTTATAACAATTACTTCAAGTTACACACAACAAAACTCTTGACATAGTAGAAGGACGAGATAAAATATATCGTAACAAGTTTAAGAGGAGGAGAGCAGATGGGTTTAGTTAATGCAAAAGTCGTATTGATAAATCCCAAAATATCTAATCTTACACCTGTTGAGGTAGATGCACTTGTGGACTCGGGTTCTGTGCATCTATGTATTCCGGAACATATCAGAATTCAGTTGAAGTTGGATGAGATTGGTAAGAAAGAAGTTATCTTGGCGGATGGGTCACGAAAGATGGTTTCATATGTAGGACCTATTGAAATTCGGTTCAAGAATCGTATTGGTTTTGTTGGGGCTTTAATTATGGGGGATCAGGTCTTGCTTGGTGCAATCCCAATGGAAGATATGGATTTAGTTATTAGTCCTAATACTCGGGTTTTAGATGTGAATCCAATTAGCCCTAATATTGCGACATCAATAGCTAAATAATTACTCAAATCGGTTAGTAATGTGAGGGGTTTGCAAGGGAAATAGAAATTAAATACAAGATATGAATAAAGTAGAAATAATACGCCAGAATACGGTTGAAATTATACCCGAAGATGAGTTAATAAATAAACTCAATAGTGGTAAGCAGTTAAGAGTGAAGTGGGGTATAGACCCGACTGCTCCTGATGTCCATCTTGGTAATGCAGTTTGCCTTAGAAAGCTCAGGGAGTTCCAAGAATTAGGACATAAAGTCATTCTTATAGTAGGTGATTTTACCGCTAAAATAGGTGACCCGTCCGGTAAATCAATTAAAAGACCTCAAATATCTGATGCTGATATTGACAAGAATATGACAAATTACATTCCCCAAATACTTAAAATCCTAATCCCAGACTTAACTGAGTTTAGATATAACTCGGAGTGGTTGGGCAAACTAACATCTGAACAAATAATCAAACTTGCTGCCCGCTTTACAGTAGCACAGGTATTGGAGCGAGAAGATATATCTAATAGATATAAGAAAGGTGAGCCAGTTGCCTTGCATGAGTTGCTTTATGCTCTTTTTCAGGGCTATGATTCAGTAGCTGTGCATGCGGATATTGAAATTGGAGCCACGGAACAAAAGTTTAATATCCTATTTGGCAGAGAAGTGCAAAGAGAATTTGGTCATCCATTACAAGTTGTGATTACATTACCAATACTTGAAGGATTAGATGGGGTTAGGAAGATGAGTAAAAGCTATAATAATTACATAGGTATAACTGAATCGCCACGCGAGATGTTTGGCAAACTTATGTCTATACCAGATAGCTCTATTATCAATTATATACGGCTGACTACTAATATTAACGAGAATGAAATAAGTGATATAGAGAGCCAATTGAAAGAAGGAAAAGTAAATCCGAGAGATATAAAAATAAAACTGGCACGCGAAGTAATAGCCATATACCATTCTAATGAAGAGGCAATAGAAGCAGAGGAAGAGTTTATACAAGTTTTTAGTAAGAGGGAAGTACCAACTGATATTCCTGTGTATGTTTCTCACGAAAAAAAGGTCTGGATAGTCAAACTACTTGTAGATGCAGGAATTGTGGCAACAAGAAGTGAAGTTAGAAGACTAATTGAACAAGGTGGAATAGAGATAGATGGTCAGGTAGTGAAGGATGTAAATTTTGAGCTTGAAAATGATGCGATTATTAAGATAGGGAAACATAAGTTTTTGAAATTTAATATGAAGTAGTAAAAATGGGAGGGTCGAGATGAAAGGATTTAAAAGTATAATTATAGGTATAGTGGCTATAAGTGTTCCGTTAAATGGGGCTTGGAGGATTAATACTATAGCTGGTGGTGGAGGTGATGGAATAGATGTAGGGCAGGGCAGAAATGATGGTGCAAATCGGGTCTATGTAGTAAGTGGTAATAGTATTCGTGAATATTCATATACAGGTGGGAATTGGGGCTTTGCTGCACTTCCCTCTGGTGGTGCAGACTTTGGTTGTGGTGATGTAGTAGTTGGGAAAGGTAGGAATGATGGGATTTATCGTGTTTATGCAGGTGGAGCTTACGGTGGTATTGTTGAATTTACATATACGGGAGGTAGTTGGAATCCAAGTGTTGTAAGTAGTAGGGGGTATATAGAATCGCTTCTTATTGGAGATGGTAGGAATGATGGACAAATGCAAGTCTATGTTCAGGTGTATGCAAATGGTGGAGTTCATGAATGCAGATGGACAGGTACGGGATGGAGCGAGTTGACCATAATGGGGTCTGATGCTACTCGTTATCCTGCTATTGGACCCGGTAGGAATGATGGGATTAATAGATTGTATATTCCACAGAGCTTCTCTACATTGTTAGAATATACTTGGAATGGTAGTTCATATACAGGGGGTACAATACCTATTTCGTTTGGAGAAATAGGAATGGTGTGCGTAGGCCGCGGAAGAGGGGATGGAACAAACAGAGTATATGTAACACAGGTGGGCAACTTTAAGGAACTTACCTATACTGGTAGTTGGGCATCATCTAATGGTGGAAATGGTAGTGTCTTTAGTATTTGTGTCGGTAAGCTACAGGCAGATGGAAAAGATAGAGTCTACTCTCGTAACACAAGCGATAATGTTTATGAATGTGCTTGGTCCGGAAGTAGCTGGAATACAGATAACATAGATGCTATTACTCGCGCTTCTATTGCTATTGGTGAAGGTAGAAATGATGACACAATGCGTATGTATGTGGCTGCAGGTACAAACTCTTCAGACCCATTATATGAAATTACTAATACCAATCCGTATGTTATTGATACTACTGGGGTAGAAGAAGATAGAGGACAGAAGGCAAAAATTAGAAATTTATCCTACCCCATTTACTAAAAGCGCGACTATAGACATAAGACTTGAGACTAAAGTAGAGCAATGCTTTAGCCTTGCAAACCTAAAGGTTTGCCCTACAATCTCTCTGACAATTTATGATTTAGCGGGCAGAATAGTCAAGTCTTGGGATTTGTCCCGCTTCCTGCGGGATCCCGATGTGGCGGGAGGATTTGGGAATTATGATTTCCACAAAGTGGTGTGGGATGCATCAGATGCAAATGGAAATAAAGTACCACAAGGGATTTATTTTGCAAGTGTAAGAAACGGGAAGCTAAATATCTACAAGAAGTTAATTTATATGGGGAGATAAATTATGGACAAGGATGAGTTGTATAACAAGGGACTTGAACTTCTAAAAGTTGGTAATTGTGATGATGAGGCATTAGATGCTTTTAATAAAGCAATAGAGTTAGACCCCAATGATAGTAAAATATGGTGCAGAAAAGGAGTATCGCTTGATAGACTGGGACGCTGGGAAGAGGCGCTTGCCTCACACGAAAAAGCTATAGAATTAAATCCAAGTTATGCAAATGCATGGTATAATAAAGCGGCTATACTTGAGCAATTGGGTAGATATTCTCTCGCTCTTGAAACTTACAAAAAGGCATTAGAATTGCAACCTGATGATGCTGATGCGTGGTATAATTGTGTCTTAATCTATGCTATGAATAATGATAAAGAGAATATACTTATTTGCCTGTCAAAAGCTATAGAGTTTGATAAAGCATATAAAGAAAAAGCTAAAAAAGAGGAAAAGTTTAAATTCCTAATAGAGGATAAAAGATTTCAAGCCATTATAGAATAGGAATAATGGATTATAATCAAATGAAATGAGATACTGCTCAAATATATAAAGTTTTGACTATCCTTCTTGTTGTGCGGGTCAGGGGACTCCCGCCAAGACGGGATCCCGAAGAAAGCGGGACCGCACCTACCCGTCTAAATTCTAATGAATTTGTCGTGAGTTGTGAAGTTTATTTTTTATTGACAATCTAAATAGGATAATATAATTTAGGGACATTAGGAATTAAGAAATCTGTGAGGTGCTTTCCTTATGTTAAAAAGGTATCAAATATCGGGCAGCAAGATTGTAGAAAGTATAGACGAAAAGAGTCCCATATTAGTTTTTATTGCTCCCAATGAAAGCGAACAAAGGCATCTTATAGATGATTACAAGATAGATGAGCATACTCTTCATTCTGCTATTGACCCTGATGAGCTTGCGTGGTTAGAGTTTGAGCCCAACCATTTGGCACTTATTTTTAAGAGACCTCAAAATTACTCCGGAAAAGACCAATTATTGTTCAAATCCTCTACTACGGGGCTCTTTTTATTTGCTGACCGCCTTATTATCGTGCTGCTTGATGACATACCTCTTTTTGAGAATAAAATATTTGCCAAAATTCACTCCCTAACTGACATAACTCTAAAACTTATCTATTCTTCTATTTTTCATTTCTTAAAGCACTTAAAGGTCGTTAATATGATATCTGATGAATTAGAGCAGAAAATCAATAAATCAATGGAAAACAGGTATCTGATAAGCTTGTTTACACTTCAGAAAAGCTTAGTCTATTATTTAGATGCCATCAATTCCAATAGCGTACTCGTAGAGAAGCTAAAAATTAACACCAAAAGAATTGAATTTAGTCAGGAGCAGTTAGAACTATTAGAAGATATTACTGTTGAGAACAATCAGTGTTACAAGCAAGCAGAAATCTATTCCAATGTGCTTGCCAGTCTAATGGATGCTCGTGCTTCTATAGTTAGCAATAACCTTAATATACTTATCAAAGTCCTGAATATAATTACTATCTCTATAATGGTGCCTACTCTTATAGTTTCTATTTTCTCTATGAATGTCAGATTACCTATTGAGGATGTCCCTCATGCTTTTTGGATAATTTTGGGATTGTCCGCCATCTCAATGCTTAGTGTTTTATTTATCTGGAAGCGTAAAAAATTGTGAGCCAATAAGTTTGCAGAGATGCGACAGCAAAAGACTATAGACATTAGACAAGAGAATATCGGAAATAGAGATGTCTTGGATGGGAAGCGATATATATCGGACGGGGATGGATATATATCGGACGGGAATGGATATATATCGGACGGGGATGGATATATATCGGACGGGGACGGATATATATCGGATGGGAATAGAGTTATTTAATAAGAAGGTGTTAGATGGTTAAAAAGATTGTTTTTTTTCTATTTTGTCCTGCAGTAGCGGAATTTCTGCTTTGCTCCAATGGGTTTTCTTTTCCTGTTTTTGCTTTTCATGGTGCGGTTGAAGGAATAGTTGCTGATTCTTTTGGCAATCCATTGGTGGGGGTATCAGTATGGTTAGAGGGGCATAAAATAGGTGATGCTACTGATTCTACGGGCTGGTATAGTATTGAAGTTCCAGAGCACGGAAAATATAGTGTCATTTATGAATATATTGGGTTTAGGAGAGAGAAGGTAGAAGTTGAAATTCCATGTGGGTCCCGTGTACGGAAGGATGTGATACTGAAAGAATCGGCTATTCAATTCAAGGCAACAGAAGTTATAGGTCGTAGAGAAGCTATCTACAAATCCAAAACCCCTGAGCCGACTACTATTATTCCCAGTGAAGCGGCAGTACGGACAGGGGCATCAAATATTGGTGAAGCATTGGAATTAGAGAGTGGTATAAAACTACAAACAAGATGTGAAATGTGCGGGTCATCAGAAGTTTCTATTCAGGGGCTACCGGGTCGGTTTTCACTTATTTTGCTTGATGGGATGCCACTTTTTTCAGGTCTGGCATCTAAATATATTTTGGATATGTTTCCCGTAGAGTTTATGGATAAAATAGAAGTCCTTAAAGGAGCTTCTGGGGCAATTTGGGGCAGTGATGCTATAGCGGGGGCAGTAAATATAATTTTACCTCAACCAGCTAAACAATTATTAGCCAAAGGAACTTACACTTATCGGAGTTATGGGAATGATGTTTCGGGTGTATTTTCTAATTGGCTAAATTCATTAGGTCTAACTGCTATGGCAGCTCGTAATAATAGTTATTCTGTTGACCTTAACAACGATAGTATTAGCGAAAATACTCCTTACTCTCGCAACATTTGTCTTATTTCTATGAATGTTGTTCCTGCCCAGCAGTGGAATATCAATATAGGCAGTTCATATGCTGATGAAATTCGCAAAGGAGGGCCGATAGTGCCTGAATCAGAATATGGCACAAATCCTGATGCAGAAAAGATTTCTACCCGAAGATGGGATATATGGGAACAGAGTAGTTTTGGCTCTACCAGTAAGTTGCTAAAGCATAAATTAGCACTATCCTATCATAATGAAGATGGAGTTGTTGAAATGAGAAATTATTCAGCGGAGCAAAAAAGTTTATACAATGAGATTTCAGGAAAGTTAGAGAGCTTTGTATTCGGTACTTCATTTTTATATCGGTCTCTATCTGACACAAGACTTTTTGACTCCTATACTGAAAATGACTACGGAATATGGATTTTGGAGGAGAGGCAACTTTTAGGTGCTACTCTTTTATCTACGACGAGGGTGGATTTGAATTCTAATTATGGGACTATTTTTTCGCCTTACTGTGCAATAAAAATTAAAGACTTTAATTTTGCAATTGGTACAGGTTTTCGTACGCCTTCTATTATTTTTGAAAGTATGGAATCTATTCCTATAGGGTATCGGTATGCTATCCGTAGAGATAAGAATCTCACTAAAGAAACATCTACTTCTATTGAGTGTGGGTTTGGGAAAAAGATGATGTTCAAAAACTTTATTTCTGATATTAGGCTTAATTTATTTGCTCACCGGGTGCGCAATTTTATCAATGCTCGCTTTGAAGGGCTTGATAGCACAAGGGCAATGTTTTATTACTATAATCTTGATGAAATAGCTACCTCCACAGGTACAGAGCTTTCCGTAGCATTTTCGCTGCCCGCAAATATAAACATAACGCTCGGAGGATTTGCACTGTTGCCTAAAATGGATAATGGAGAGATGCTGCCTTTCATAAATAGATGTGGACTTAACTACTCTACTACATACAAGAATGAGAGACTTAAATTTGAACTCAATACAACTGGTGAACTCAATGGTCCAATGGCGGTGCAAACTGTTTATGAGGATAGCTCTACCCACACAAGCGATTCACCTGTTTATATTATTTTGAACTTTCGTGGGACTCGGGAATTGGGATTTATGAAGATGAAGCTTATTGGGGGTATTAATAATTTGATGGACTATCGTCAACCTCCTTTAGCTCGTGATGGCAAAATAGAATACTATTGGGGACCTATTATAGGTAGAGAATTTTATGCCAGTATTTCAGTAAAACTTTGAAACATCAGTGTAGGAGGATAAAATGGTAATTTTAGCTTTAATTATAGGGATTATTTTCGCAGGTGTGGCTGAGGGAAGTTGGAGGGTAGTGAAAATAGGAACTTGTCCAACTACGGGAGCTGAAGAAATAGAAGTGGTGAAGGGCAGGAACGATGGTAAGAACAGAGTTTATGTTGTTACTATGGGAGGCGGTATATATGAATGGACATATTCGGGAGGAAATTGGAGTTATGAAGCAATATTTTCTGGTGCTCCAAGATTTATTCCTTTGGGAGTAGGCTATGGTAGAGGGGACAATATAAATCGCCTTTATATTGGTGAATGGGGCTACGGTGGTATTAAGGAGGCGAGCTTTTCTGGAAGTAGTTGGACAAATCAATATGTATCAAATACTGTTGGTAGTGTATTATGTGTGAGAGTTGGTGATGGCAGAGACGATAATATAATGCGTCTTTATGCAGGTGGGCAGTATTTTGGACTCTATGAATATACAAGGACAGGTAGTACTTGGAATTTAGGGATAATAGATGGTGCTCCAACAATTGGGACGCTGGATATAGGGGATGGGAGGAATGATGGAAAAAATAGAATCTATGCCCCTGATAGATTTGGGCCTGTTTATGAATATACTTGGAGTGGCAGTTCATTTAATCAAGTGGTAATTACTGTGCCACAACAGAACATAGTTGGGGTAGCTGTAGGGCAGGGCAGGAGTGACGAAACAAATAGAATATATGCGAGCAGAGAAAATGGACATCTATACGAACTTACATATAGTTCAGGGATATGGCAATATGTGGATATGACACCATCCGGACCGAACAAAAGTCATTATGGGATACGGGTTGATAGAATGAGGAGCGATGGCAAGTATCGGGTTTATACTACTACGCAGGGCGGTGCGGTTACTGAATTCAGCTGGAATGGCAGTGCTTGGAAGGATAGTGTAGTTGATGCCGTATCAGGTGCTACTGCTTGTTTGGATATAGGAGTGGGTAGAAATGATGATACATTTAGGATTTATGCTACAAATTACCAGACAGGTGGAGTATACGAATTTACTAATACTTCTCCGTACGGAGTAGCAGAAGAAAGTCAAAACTCAAAATTCAAAACTCAAAAGTTAGAAGCGTATCCTAATCCATTTGTCCAAAGAACAGTTATTAGGGTTCAGGGATTAGGAATTAGTGAAACCCAATCCCCAATCCCCAATCTCCAATTACTAATTTATGACCTTGCCGGCAGGAGGATTAAACATTGGGATTTGGAATTTCCCGACCCGTCTCGTGTTGGGACGGGTGGGAATTGTGATTTCCACGAAGTGGTTTGGGACGGCACTGATGACTTGGCAAATAGAGTTAAAACAGGTATTTATTGGTGTAGATTAGAAGCGGATGGAAGGATTAAAGGATATAAGAAGTTAATATTAATAGGGGGATAGATGATACACTCTATATTAGTTTTCATTCTTTTTTCTCAATTGCAGGGTAACAAAGTTGAGATAGGTGGTCAGTTTGGTGTCTTATGGGAGAAGGAATATAAGAAAAATAAGGAAGAGGAACAGCTGCATCAATTTTCTTTGCACTTTGGGATACTTAACTTTATTGCCCGCCCCTCAAATAATTTAGAACTTACAGTTTCGCATGACTTTGTGGGCAGGGAGACGCGGAAGTTATATGCAGAGGTATTCTTGCATAGAATAATGAGTAATATAAGGATTGGGAAATTTGACCCCCCATTTGGCTTACCTATAGCTGACCATACTTCGCTATTGGAAGATAATATACAACTGGGTAGGCAGAGACCGAAAGTAGGGATGGGAATTAGTATCCATCCTTCAATAGTTGAGTTAAATGTGGGACGCTTTACTATGGCGGGCTTTACACCTGAGGCGGGTAGTCCTTTGGACCTTTTGGTTGGCACATTGTCTATAAGACCTTGGATTTTTGATTTGGGATATGGCTATTATTCAAGAAAGAGTGAAGAATATGAGCGTACTCTTAAAGAATTTTATGCGAAAATGTTTATTAGGGGTAAAGTTTGTTTATTGGGGAAACAAATTACAGGTGTAGAGATATATGGTCCTGAGTATAAGACCCAATTTAATGGCTATTTAGTGGAGATGAAAGTATATCCGCACCGATTAGTTATACCGTATATTAGGTATGAGCAATTTAGCAGAGAGGAGGACAAAGTAGCAAGTATTATCAGCGGTGTAACATTGATACCTATGCGGAGTCTTTTCTTTTCTATTAGTTATTATGCCAATTACGAGAAAGAACAGGATATAGAGAATAATTTTCTCGCCATAATGACAATAGTAAGATGGTAAAGGAGGTTTTATGAAAGTACTTGCACTTGTAGGGAGTCCAAGGCGCGAGGGAAATACTGCGGTCTTGGTTCAAAAGGTTTTAGAGGGCATAAAAAGTAAAGATAATAAAGCCGAGATTGAGCTTTTGTTTTTGAATGATTTGCAAATTCGTCCTTGTCAGTCGTGCTATTCGTGTTTATCTTCGGGTATATGTGTGCAGGAAGATGATATGCGGTTAATTTATAAATCACTGGCAACAGCAAATATATTAGTTGTAGGTACTCCAATTTATATGGAATATGTGAGCGCACAGACTAAATTATTCATAGATAGATTATTCTCAAGTGCTCACGAGCAGCGTTCTTCTTTTCAGTCGGGAATGAGAATAGTTCTTGTTTTCACTTGGGGGTGGGATAAAATAGACGGATATGATGATGTAATTGATGAGGTAAAAGGAATCTTGACATCCGGTGATAGGAAGGTTGTAGGTGTAGTAAAAGGTGTAGGTTTGAGGTATAGAAAAACAGAAGCCCTTGATCTGCCAGAATTACTTAAAGAGGCATTTGAAGTGGGTAAAAAAGTAGCATAGGAAGAAATTATGGCTCATATTACTGTGCAAGTCTATACGACAATAGGAAATAAGTTAGTCAAGGGTAAAATACAAATAGAAGTCTCAAATATTGCGGAAGCACTTGATAGTATGGAGAAGCATTTTGGGCGTGAGTTCAGAAATGAAGTGCGTGAGATAGATGGAAGCATAAAGACAAATTATATTGTTACCTTGAATGGGTATCCGATAAATAGGAAAACTCCAGAGAAAGTAAAGCTTGCTGATAATGATGTGCTGCAAATTTATCCCGCAATATCAGGGGGGTAATAAATATTATGGCAGCAGTTACAATAAAATATTTAGGTAATTTTATTCTTGCCACAAGGAAGAAACAAGAAGAAATTGTAATTGACAAAGACGAGCGGGTTGGTAGTCTAATAGATAAGATAAGAAAAAAGTATGGTGATAAACTTTTTGATAGTCCAATGACTGTGGTTTGGGTTAATAAAGTACTATGTGATAAGGATACAATTTTGCAGCAGGGGGATGAGATAACTTTGCACCATAAAGATGAATTGATTATCGGTACATTAGTTGGCGGTGGGTGAAATGCAAAAATTAAGAGGTGCTAATGCCTGAGGAAAGGATACGAAAAAAGGATTCGGCAAGATTAGTATGGGATACTAAACCCAGAAGGGCGCCAAATCCTAAAGATGTTGAATTTCAGACGGCTGAGGTGGTTATTCCAAATCCTCATAGAGATTATGCACAGCTCCCTCTTTCTTTTAGAGATGGATTATTGGGTGAGAAGGAAATAGACAAGCAAAAGATGAACCGGCTCATCTGGGGCGATAATCTTTTAGCTATGCAAGCACTTCTTGCACAAGGATATGAGGGCAGAATTAACCTGATTTATATTGACCCGCCTTTTGATAGCAAAGCGGATTACTCTCACAAGATGACAATTGAAGGAAATGAGTTTACCAAAGAGCCATCTGTAATTGAACGGCTTGCTTATAAAGATACCTGGACTGGTGGAACAGATTCTTATCTTGATATGCTCTATCCAAGATTGCAGTTAATGAAACGATTGCTATCAGAGGATGGAAGTATTTATGTGCATCTTGGTTGGCACGTGGGTCATTATGTTAAAGTTATTATGGATGAGATTTTCGGAAAAACATTAGAAAAAGGATATTGGCATGCTCTTGATGCTCCTGGCCAAGGAGATCCGAGGATATTTTTCGGACGCACCTTGAACCCTCCACCTGGGAGACACTGGATGTGGGACCAAGAGAAAATAGATAAAGCAATTGAGGAAAGGAGATTAAAGTTACATCCAAAAACTGGTAAACCTGAATATTGGGTTGAACCTGAGAGAGAGCAATTTGCAGATTCAAATTGGGCGGAAATACAGGCGTATACTTTCAAGTATGGATTTGATACAGAAAAAAGTGAAAAACTTTTAGAACGCATTATCAACGCTTCATCTCAAGAAAACAACCTTATCGCTGACTTCTTTTTAGGTTCTGGCACTACTCTTGCTGTTGCAGAAAAACTTGGTCGTCGTTGGCTTGGCTGTGAGCTTGGCAAAGTCGGTATTCAGGTAACTCGTGCCCGGCTTGTAGAAATGCAGGCAAAACCTTTCCTAATTGAGAATATTGGCAACTATCAGCGGGAGATGATTTATCTCACTGGTGGCAGAATCTGGGAGATGCAAGTTCTTATTCTAAAACTTTATGGTGCAACTCCAAGAGACAAGACCAGTGGTCTTGGAGTCAGGAAAGCAGAGGATGGCATAGATGAGCTTGTTTATGTAGGTTATCCTGATAGACCTATCACAGCCAGGAAGGCAGAAGATTCTCGGCTGGGATTACGAATATAATTATCATCAGGCATTAGAAGCACGGAAAAGTGCCCTTAAAGATAGATTGAAAGTTCAGATAGAAAGCAGGGATATTCCACCTGACATTTATGACTATCTCAAGAAGGCAAAAACAGACGAGGATATTGAGTCGCTTGCTGATAAGGTGCAATTTTATGCAAGACCATATTTGCGGTTAAGTGAGCCTGAGGTAAAAGAATTGGGAAATAATCAAGTCCAAATAAAGCTTGGAATGAATCGGTATGTGTTAATGGACATTCCAGTAAGCCGTGCTTCTCAAAAAGGTCAATTTGATTATTCTGCATTGATGAAACTTGCTAAAGACAACTTTGCTGTTCTTATAGATTACTGGGCAATAGACTGGGACTATGATGGATTTACTTTTAAGAGTGAGTGGCAAGCATTTAGAGGGAATAAAAAAAAAAAAAAAACAGTACCAATTGTAGCAGCAGAGACTTTAGAGAAGAAAAAGAGGACTGTCGCAGTGCGGGTAGTAGATATATTTGGCAATGATGCCGGGGTAACAATAGAGATAGAAAATTAGACTATACAATTTAGCTGATATGATTGCAGGGACAATTCATCGGTCATATAGTAGTAAGGGGGATGCCAATGTTTATCGTACAATTATACGGAAGAGGGAGGAAAATATTTGGGAATTTGGAAAATAGGAACGACCTACGGTCTATCGTAAGGATTCTTACGAACGCACACCATACGGTGACAGTTCAACCATTAGGTCTTTGTATGATGAGTATATTCATCATTTTTTACTTTGTCAAGTAAAATGTTAGAAAAAAGTAATGGCAAAAAAAGAAATTAAAGAGGCCTTTTCTCAATTGTATTTAGCTAAAGCATTGGAAGGTGAAGTGCAGGGCTGGGTTGACCAGGGTTGGCCCGGGGTTACTCAAACTACGCTTGAGCTTTTCAATTATTGGTTTCAAAGAGAAGAATATACTGATGAGCGATTCTACGCTTGTCAAAGGCGAGCTATTGAGACAGTTGTATATTGCTATGAAATATTGCAAGCAGGGACTCTGCAAGAGCTTTTTGAACGAGTAGCACCAGAAACTCTTTATCAACATCTACCATTAAAACAAGAAGTTGAAACTATACCCTTCACAAAATATGCTTTGAAGATGGCTACTGGTTCAGGCAAGACCTGGGTATTGGCATCTTTACTTGTGTGGCAATATTTTAATCGCATAAATAATGAAAGAGAAAAGAATTACTCTTGCCGATTTCTGGTAGTTACTCCGGGACATGAAGTATTAAATCGTTTGCTTGATTCTTTTAAGGGCAAGCGAGACCCCAAAACTGGGAACAGGAATCCAGAAGCCTCAGATTATAAGCGTTCTTTATTTATACCTGAAGGTGCAAATTGGAGGGACCGGTTTCATTTAGAGATACTTGAACCTGATGATGTAAAATCAAATACTACTCCACCTGACGGGCCTTTTGTTTTTCTGACCAATTGGCAACAGTTCCGCTTAAAATCTACTGCTCCTGATTTATGGGCTCAACAGACAGGTGCGGATGTAGAAGAAATGCCGCGAGGAGAAATTATTTTGGATTTCCTTTCTAATTATCCTGACCTAATTATTATGAATGACGAGGCACATCATGTGCATGGGAAAAAGGGTACAACAGGAGAAGAATTAAAATGGCGTCAGTTTATGAATATTCTTTATGACCGATTAAAAGAAAGCTATGGTGATAAGTTTGGTCCCTTCCTTCAAATAGATTATTCAGCCACTCCTTTTTATGGAAGCAGAGAGAAGCGGGAGTATTTCCCACATATTGTTTATGATTACGAGTTATTAGTTGCGATGCAGGATATGTTGGTCAAGCAGCTTTTTTTAGAAGAGCGCCAATCTATTGGAGGTGAGTCTTTAGATGATTTGGACTTTCGTGCAGAACGATGTGAACCAGAAGGTAGTCATCGGCGAGGTGAGATAAAATGTCTTTCAGCGGGACAGAAGCTACTTTTGGAAATTGGGCGTTTGAAACTGGAGCAACTCTCCACAGAATTCAAAGAAAAAGGACTTAATAAAAAGTCTGTAATGATGGTACTTTGTGAGGACACCAAAGTGGCTGACTTGACAGCAGAACACTTTGCTACTCGGAATGATGAGCGCGGAAATTATTATGATGATAAACAAGTGATGGTTATTCATTCTGCTTTACCCGAGAAAAAGCTTGATGAAGCAAGATTACAACTTGATAAAATTGATGTGGATGATGACCCACTTAGGGTAATTATTTCAGTCTTAATGTTACGAGAAGGATTTGATAAGAACAATATTTGTGTGACAGTAGTTTTAAGGGCAACTGAGGCAGACCTACTTTTGGAACAGATTGTTGGAAGAGGTTTAAGACTAATGTTTCCTGCATATTCTTTTCCAGAATTACAGGATGCGAAAAGAGATGCATTTTCCGAGATAAGAAGAAATAAGATTCCTTCTAACTCACTTGATTTTTTGTTTGTAGTTGAGCATCCCAGATTTAGGGCTTTTTACGAGAGTCTAAAGCGTGAAGGATATGTTATCCCCGGAGGTGATACCAGTGGGACAACCTCAACTGGCGATTTAATGTCGGTAGATGCTATAACTGAGAGAATTGAGAAATTTGACATTGCGTGGCCAATTCAAGTTTATGATGAAGGTCGTATGCCAGAGCTCTCACAAATAGATGTTGCTACTCTACCTAAATATGGTAAGGACTTTCGTCAGTTAAAAGAGTGGCTTTCTAAACTTATTGTTCAAGAGACCCATGTAGAGACTGGGAAGAAGACAAGAACTTGGAAATTAGATAATGAGTATTTTGACTTTTTTCATTTCTTAAGACAAGCATCAAAAGCGATAGCAACAAGAGGAAAAACTTCTATCTTGACAGCAAAACAGGCAGAGATTGCTGAGTTGATAGATAATTATGTATCAGAATACTGTTTTGGAGAGTCAATTGATTTTACACGACAAGAGAATTATTCTGTACTTAACTATAGTGATGTGTTTGACTATATTGTTCAGACAGTTCATAAAGCAATCGTAAAACTAATTGAAGGTTACAAATATGAAGTGAAAGGAGTGTGGGGAAAACTATCAGAAGTGCCGAGAATTATGGTGAGAGAGAGTAAATCTATAGAGACAGATAAAAGCATTTATCCGAGAATGGGGTATCAAATCAAAGGTGGAGGTTTTGAACGAGATTTTATGCTGGCTGTATTAAACCCATCAGCAGATGTTTTTTCATATGCTAAATTGGACAGGCGGCATAAGCTAAAAATTACTTATCGAGATGAAACCGGAATTTCAAGGAATTATGAAGTGGATTTCGTTGTAAAGACGCCTGATAAAATGTACCTTGTAGAGACTAAAGCTGACAAGGATATTGAGAGTCCAAATGTGGCAGTCAAAGCACGCGCAGCAGTGGCTTGGTGTGAACAAGCTTCAACACTTTTGCCACTAAAAGAGTATAATCAACCTCAGAATTGGGAATATTTAATATTATCCGAAGGTATATTTAGCCAGAATCGTGGATTAGGGTTTGAAGGTTTTGTTTCCTTGTGTAGAGGGATGCGGGATAGAATTATTGCCCAAGCAGAAAGTAGGTTGTTTGTATAGTAAAAGTTAAGCTAAAAAATTATGGGATAGTTACATGGAATAGAAAAGAATAGAAAATCAAAATGGATAGGTACTCGCGGCAGATATTATTTGATAAGATAGGGGAGAAGGGGCAAAAGAAATTATTGAATAGTAAAGTAACCATTATTGGTTGCGGTGCATTAGGGACTGTAATTGCTAATAATTTAACCCGTGCTGGAATTGGGTATTTGCGAATTATTGACCGCGATATTGTGGAGCTTAATAATTTACAGCGTCAAATGTTGTTTGACGAGACAGATGCTAATGCTTCTTTACCAAAAGCAATAGCTGCGGTTAATAAATTAAGCCAAATCAACTCAACTATTAAGATAGATGGTGAAGTAGCGGATGTAAATTACAAAAATGTTGACGAACTGATAAAAGATGTAGATATAGTGTTAGATGGGTTAGATAATATGGAGACAAGGTTTTTGATTAACGAGGCGTGTGTTAAGAATAATATTCCTTGGGTATATGGGGCAGCAGTAGGGGCTATTGGGTCAACGATGACTATAATCCCGGGTAAAACTGCTTGTCTTAATTGTATAATTGGTGAATTGCCCTCCCCGGGAACATTACCTACCTGCGAAAGTGTAGGCGTGTTAAATACAATTACTAACATTATTGCTTCTCTTGAGACTACGGAGGCATTGAAGTTCTTGGTAGGTGAGCCGGTGAATAAAGATTTAATTTTTATTGATGCTTGGGACACGAGTTTTGATAAATTGAAGATTAAAAGATTAGATAACTGTTCTGTCTGTTGTAAGAAGGAGTTCAAAACACGGGAAGCCAAAGGAACTATTCTAACAACGGTTTGTTGTGGTAGGGATGCAGTGCAAATAAGACCACCAAAAGAAATAACTATTCCATTAGAAGACTTGCGAATATCATTAGAAAAGTTAGGGGAAGTAGTTTTTAAGGGATATTTATTAGTATTTAAGATAGATAAATATGAGATGATAATTTTTCCAGATGCAAGAGTTATTGTAAAAGGCACAAGAGATGAATCTATAGCCCGGAGTCTTTATGCCAAATATATTGGTTTGTAAGAGAAGTAAAATGATGAGAAATTCTAAATCCGAAACCCTAAATCCTAAACAAATCCCAATTTTCCAAATCCCAAAACAGTTTAGGACATTTGGATTTTGGGATTTAGATATTGTTTAGAATTTAGTGCTTGGGATTTAGGATTTATTGGGAGGAGGTAAGATGAAAGAATTAGGTTTCTCAACAAAGGCGATTCATTCAGGTCAACCACCAGACCCTACAACGGGTGCGATTCTTGTGCCTATCTATCAGACGACTACATATGTTCAGAAAGAGGTAGGCAAGGATAAGGGCTATACATATAGTAGGGGTGGTAATCCAACAGTCAAGGCATTGGAATCGAATATAGCTGATTTAGAGGGCGGATTAGCTGGGACTGCTTTTGCATCGGGGATGGCGGCGATATCGGCTATTATGGCTTTATTTAAGGCGGGTGACCATATTATAGTATCCGAGGTTGTTTATGGAGGGACGCCAAGGTTATGTAATTCTATTCTGACAAATTATGGGATGGAATTCTCATACATAGACACTTCAGAGGCTAGTAATGTTGAAAAGACTATAAAAAGAAATACGAAAATGGTATTTATAGAAACACCGGGCAACCCGACTATGAAGATTTCAGATATTAAGGAGATAGCCAAGGTTGTAGGGCGGGTGCAAGACCCGCCCCTACTTGTGGTAGATAATACATTTCCGACCCCGTATTTTCAACAGCCATTTAAGTTAGGAGCGGATTTAGTGATGCACTCTACGACTAAATATCTTGATGGTCACAATGCTACAATAGGCGGGATAGTCATTTCCAAGACCCCTGAAATAGATGAAAGGTTAAAGTTTATCCAAAAATCAGTCGGTGCTGTGCTTTCACCTTTTAATGCGTGGCTCACCATTATGGGAATAAAGACGCTTGCTTTGAGGATGGAGCGTCATAACTTAAATGCTCTGGGGGTGGCAAAGTTTCTTAAACAGCATCAAAAGGTGTGTAGTGTTTTTTATCCAGGACTGCCTGACCACCCTCAACACGCTATTGTGAAAAAGCAGATGACAGGGATTGGCGGAATGATTGCTTTTGAACTGCATGGTGGAGTAGAGGCGGGTAAAAAGTTGATGAAATCAGTTAAGGTGTGTTCATTGGCAGAAAATCTTGGCTCTTGTGAGACTTTGATTACTCATCCGGCTACTATGACGCATGCTGAAATTCCTAAAGAAAAGAGAGAAAAAATTGGCATCACGGATGGACTGGTGAGAATATCAGTAGGACTTGAAGATGTAGAAGATATAATAAATGATTTAGATAATGCTTTAAAGGGGGGTATAAATTATGTCAGATAAGAAGATATTTGCTAATGTGGGGGAGAAGGAAGTAACAAGGGCGATTGTGGGTGAGTTTTTGAAACAGTTTAGTGATTATGCAGAAAGTGATGTTATTATTATAGGTGCTGGACCGAGTGGTCTGATGGCGGGTAAGGAACTGGCATCTAAAGGCGTAAAGACGCTTATTGTGGAGCGGAATAATTATTTAGGTGGCGGCTTCTGGATAGGCGGCTATTTAATGAATAAAGTAACGGTGAGAGCTCCTGGTCAGGAAGTGCTTACTGAGCTGGGGATTCCGTTTAATGAGGTTTATGAAGGGTTATTTGTGGCTGATGGTCCACATGCTTGTTCTAAACTAATAGCCGCTGCCTGTGATGCGGGAGTAAAGTTTGCTAATATGACTGTATTTGATGATGTGGTGTTGCGTGAAAATAATAGGGTTGCTGGGGTAGTTATTAATTGGACACCGGTACAAGCATTACCAAGAGAAATTACTTGTGTTGACCCGGTGGCTTTAGAATGTAAATTAGTCATAGATGCGACGGGGCATGATGCGTTTGTAATTAAGAGACTTGAATCCCGTGGACTAATAAAAACAGTAGGCTATGGAGCGATGTGGGTGACAAGGTCAGAAGATTTAGTTGTTGAACATACGGGAGAAGCGTATCCCGGAGTAATTGTAATGGGGATGGCTGTTTCAACAATATATGGGCTTCCAAGAATGGGCCCTACTTTTGGAGCTATGCTTTTATCAGGGAAAAGGGGAGCAGAAATTGCATTGGAGAAGCTTAAATAATGCATATCCCGGATTGCATTTATCTGTATAATGGAAGTGATGCAAGTAGCTTGAACTTGGAGGAAATAGCAGAATATGTGAAAGAGAGATTGGGGAATATAGAGATAAAAGTAAGAGAAGATTTTATATCTTTCCATCTCCATACTTATGCAAATATATTGGCGGAGAAATTAGCTTTAAGCAGGGTGCGTAAAATAGATACTAAAGAACAGAAGATTAGCCCTTTGCAGATGGAGGTTGAGTATGAGAGGAAGAATTTGTTTTCTAAGACTTTTGGGGTTCTGTATGATGGGTTTAAGCTTATGGTTCTTTTCTCTGAGATGATTACTGAAAAAGAGTCTGATTTAGCACATTGTCATATAATTTTGACTAATCAATTGTTTGGGACTTGGGATGAAAGTGATTGTCGTTATCATATAAGAGTGAGTATATATGGGTTTCCATCAATTATTTCGACTACGGGTATTGTAGAAGCACCAGCTAAACCGAGAGAGTTTTATTTGAGCCAGAGAATGGGTGCGGATACGATTACTTTGGAAAAGGAATTCAAAGGAAAGTTTATTGATTATAATGACTATCGGATGACAGAAATAATGAAGGGCTATGTAATGCAGGCTCTATTTTTTCATATCACAGGTAATCCATTTTGTGAGGATAGAAGTTGTCGGTTATATAATGCACATTGGCAAGAAGAAGTAATCCATGCACAGATAAGAGCAGAGCGGAAATCCCGCTTGTCCTGCTTGTCCCGCTTCGGCGGTGGCTCCATCGGTGGCTCCGGCGGGACAGGAGAGCAAGAGTTTTGTGAATATCATCAACAGGTGTTAGCTAATATAAAGAAGGGAAAATTAGGATGAAACATTCATTAAAAGTAGGAATGAGTTTTGGCTTAACATCGGGAGTAATTACTACATTAGGGATGATAGTAGGACTGCATTCAAGTACACATTCAAGACTTGTTGTTATAAGTGGTATACTTCTTATAGCCATAACGGATGCACTTTCAGATGCAATGGGGACTCATATTTCTGAGGAGTCGGAGAATACGCACTCTTCAAAAGAAATATGGGAAGCAACATTTGCTACCTTTCTCTCTAAATTTATTTTCGCTTTAACATTTATTGTGCCTGTTTTATTATTTCGGCTTTCTGTGGCTATTGTAGTATGTATAGTTTGGGGACTATCTTTACTTACATTATTTAGCTTATATATTGCAAAACAACAAGGACAAAAAGGTTATATAGTCGCGTTGGAGCATTTGGCTATTGTGATAGTAGTTATCATTATAACTCATTTGATAGGTGATAAATTTGCAAGTTTTATGGGTTAATTGGAAGGAGGCAATATGAGTAGAGTTATCTATTTAGACCATAATGCTACTACCCCTACTGATACAAGGGTAGTAGAGGCAATGGGGACTTATTTTAATGAACAGTATGCTAATCCGTCGAGTATTTATAAATTCGCACAAGAGGCGAACGAGGCAAAAGAAATAGCCAGAGATAAGGTGGCACAAATTATAGGTGCCAAGCCCAATGAAATAGTATTTACATCAGGTGGCACAGAGGCGGATAATTTTGCGATTAAAGGAGTAGCTTTTGCGAATCGGAATAAGGGAAATCATATAATAACGAGTAAAATAGAACATCCTGCTGTTCTCAATACCTGTAAGTGGCTGGAAAAACAAGGATTTGAAATAACATATATCGGTGTAGATAAGTATGGGATAGTAGATTTGGATGAACTTGCATCTACAATTACAGATAAAACAATACTAATTACCATAATGCATGCTAATAATGAAATAGGAACAATTGAACCCATATCAGAAATGACTAAAATTGCTAAACAAAAGGGGGTGTATTTTCATACTGATGCGGTTCAGACGGTAGGTAAAATTACTACGGATGTGAATGAACTTGGGGTAGATTTGTTGTCGCTGTCAGGACATAAGTTTTATGGACCAAAAGGTATAGGGGCGATTTATATAAGAAAAGGAACAAAAATTGATAGCTTTATACACGGTGGACATCATGAATATAATAGAAGAGCAGGGACAGAAAATATGCCAGGAATTGTTGGATTGGGTAAGGCATGTGAGATTGCTATAAAAGAGCGAGAGACAGATGAGAAGAGAATAAAAATTTTGCGTGATAGATTATATAATGGAATAGCAGCAGCAATACCGGATATTATCTTAAACGGTCATCCAAAGCATAGGATAGCGGGAACACTGAATATTTGTGTAAAGTATGTGGAAGGCGAATCAATGTTGTTGAATTTGGATTTGGAAGGTATTGCGGCATCAAGTGGCAGTGCTTGTGCATCTGGGTCTTTAGAACCCTCGCATGTGCTGCTGGCTATTGGAGTAGCACCTGAATTAGCACACGGGTCACTTAGATTTAGTATGGGACATAATAATACAGAGGCAGATATAGATAGAGTAATAGAGGTTCTGCCACCTATAGTTAAGAAACTCAGAGCAATGTCACCTTTTGGAAAATAAAATAGAATTTAGAATAATAGATGATATTTTTTCTTGACAAGCAAGTTTTTTATATTATTTTATCTCAATTATGAAAAGTAATTGGGTGTTGATAGATGCAGAAAATCAAACTCTGGGTCGCTTAGCGACAGGGATTGCACAAATACTTATGGGGAAAAATAAACCTACATATGTACCCTGGCGTGATGAGAATAACTTTGTTGTTTGTATTAATGCGGATAAAATAGTAGTCACGGGAAGTAAAGAGACAGATAAATTATATAAACGATTTTCAGGATACCCATCCGGGCTTAAAATTACTTCTCTTAACCGAATGAGAAAGGAACATCCGGAACATATAATTCATCACGCAGTAAGCGGAATGCTGCCTAAAAATCACCTGAGGGATAAAAGGTTAAAAAGATTTAAGATATATACGGGGTCAGAACATCCGCATAAAGCTCAATCTCCTGTAAGAATAACGATAGATGAAAAATTGGGTAATATGAAAGTAGGGGTGTAAAAATGGAAACTATTTATGCTATAGGTAAAAGGAAGAGGGCGGTAGCGCAAGTTACCTTAAAGGAAGGCAATGGGGAGATAAAAGTAAATGGTAAAAATCCTAATGATTATTTCGGTAGGGATGACCTTTTGAGATATATTGAGTCCCCTCTTAAAATAATAAAAAGTGATACCCAGTTTAATGTTACTGCAACTGTTATGGGAGGTGGGATATCGGGGCAAGCAGGAGCTTTGGCACTCGGTATTTCACGTGCCTTGTTAAAGGTGGATGCGGATAATAGGAAAGTGTTAAAATCTAATGGCTTACTTAGGCGTGATCCACGCGAAAAGGAACGCCGTAAATGTGGGAGAAAAAAAGCAAGAAAATCATTCCAATGGACAAAGAGATAACGACAAAGAATTTGATTGATGCAGGGGTGCATCTTGGGCATAAACGCGAGTCATGGAACCCTAAAATGGAGCCCTACATATTTGGTGAAAGGAAAGGGATTTGTGTGATTGACCCAGAGAAGACACTTGCACTTCTTATGGGGGCAAGCGAAGAAGTTAAGAAAATAGTTGCTACGAGAAGAAAAGCTCTATTTGTGGGAACAAAGAGGCAAATTGCAGAGGTAATAAAAGAAGAGGCATTAAGATGCGGTGCCTTTTATTGTACACGAAGATGGTTAGGAGGTACACTTACAAATTTTGTTACTATAAGGAAAAGTGTAGAAAAGTTAAAGTTGCTCGAAGAACAAAGAAATAATGCAGATAATTTGACAAAAAAAGAGAAGCTTATTATGGATAAGCAACTTGAAAAAATG
>JACQXS010000018.1 GCA_016208615.1 Candidatus Stahliibacteriota bacterium
AATACCACCATGATTATCAGAGAGAAGGGGATTCCTGCTATATTTGTCAGGAAAAGATAGTGAGGATAAAAATAAACGGTCGGTCAAGCTATTTTTGTCCTCATTGCCAAAAAATAGTAGTGCTTAATCTCTGCCCAAGAGATTAAAATTGCCAAACTTATATTAATAAGATAAAGAATAAGTTATTAAAAATAGACCCCGTGTGGGCAAAAACGGGGTCTATTGTCTTAAAAATTAGAAGCATCTTTTAATCCCAGCTCCAATAGAATAGTTGAGAGTGGTGGCGCTTATAGCGGTGGTGCTTGAGACTCCGTATTGGAGGGTGAAGAAAGTGTTGAGTCTGACTGCTTGATTGATATTGTAATCTAAACCGACGGGGGCTGTGAAATAGATATTCGTAACATCCCCTGTTTTTTCATAGGTATTGCCTGTTTTGTCTTCTCTGCTCAACATAGCAACTTGTGGTCCGCATCCTGCATAGAAATGAGTCTTCGTCTCTTTAGAAACTGGGAAGTAGTATTTCAATATCAGGGAGATTATGGTGCCGCTATTCTTATATTCAGTGATTAAAGTATCGTATCTTGTGTCTTTACCGCCAGTGCTCATATTTCGTCCGGCACTAAGTTCGAGTCCAAATATAGGGGTATCGCTTACCGGAACAACCATTTCTCTGCCCTCAGGCGAAGTAATGGTCCGATAAAGCGTGAGGAAATTATATTCAATAGTGCCATAGATACCGACCCATTGTTCGTTTTGCTTTAAGTTATCAGCTGAAAAAGAGCGGGACGAAAGCGGTGCTTGAAGTCCGATTATCAATTTAGCCGGCGAAGCACTGGCAATCCCGAGCACACTAATCGTAATACCTAAAAACCTTTTCATCTTACCCTCCTACTTATCGCACCCATAAAGGGTGCGGATAATTATGGTTGAAGCGAGGGCTTTCCCGCCGTATCGGGATCCTACAAAAGCGAGACAACCTTATCCAACCCTAAACCTTTGTTCGTGGACCTCTTTTTTTCTCTCTCTTGCTTATCCACATCACAAGCGAGAGTTATTTTTCATATATCTCACCTCCTAATACTTTGCATACAAATAATACAAAGCATCCTAAATGATAAAACAATAACAGCGAGCCCTTGTAATAGAAGTTTCATATTGTATGCTTTGTAAAAGAACTTATACATACCGAGATTATGCTGTATAGTTGACCTTAACCAGTATCTGCGCGTGCTAACTCCGTGGTGATGTTTGAAAACAGCATCAGGGAAGTAATAAATATCCAGTCCGTTTTTCTTTATTCTGTAGCAGAAATCTAGGTCCTCCACAAAAAGAAAGAACTGCTCATCGAAATAACCATATTGTTCAAGTATTTCGCGGTGCGTTAAGAGGCAGGCGCCAATTATCCAATCCACCTTTTGTGTTTTATTATAGTCAAGTTCAGTAAGTAAGAATCCCTTAGAAAACGGGTTGCCCGGAAACATTTTGCGGAACACCGATTGTCTGCCAAAGAATACGGAAATATAAGTAGGGAAGGAGCGACAAGAAAGCTGTAGAGAGTCATCTGGATTAAGTAATTTTCCACCTACGCAGCCGCAATAAGGAGTTTCGTTTATAAAATGAACCAGCTTATTGATAGCCCCTGGCTCTGGCACAGCATCAGGATTAAGGAATAGAATAAAGTTGCCCGTAGCTCTTGGGATAGCTTGATTATTCGCTCTTGCGAAGCCGACATTAGTAGTATTTTTAATCGTCCTGACTTGCGGGAAGTTCTTTTTTAACATATAGTAGCTATTGTCTTTTGAAGCATTATCCACAACAATAACTTCGAATTTAAGATTAGGTGGGTAGTCATAAATGGCAAATAGAGTATCTCTTAAATAGCTCTTAGTATTGTAATTAACTATGATGATAGAGAGCTTCATTTATTTAGAGCTTCATTTATAGCATCCTTGATATTATGAATAGGGATAATTTTTATATTGGCTTTACATTTAGCAGGTGCAATACACTTACTAAAACCGAGCCGTTCAATCTCTTTTACTCTTTTATCCAGCAAACCTATCGGTCTAACCTCGCCTCCTAATCCAACTTCGCCAACAATAGCTGTAGTTTGAGGTATAGGGGAGTTCTTAATCCCTGACACAATAGCCAATATAATCGCCAAATCGCTTGCCGTCTCTTCTATATGCAATCCACCCACTACATTAATAAACACATCATAATTGTAGACCTTTATGCCCAATCTTCTTTCTATAATCGCCAGTAGCATAGCTAATCTATTATACTCTATGCCGGACACTATTCTTTGAGGCATCCTATAAACACAAGAAGCCATAAGAGCTTGTATTTCCACAAGGAAGGGTCTGCTGCCCTCCATAGCACAGGTGACAACATTGCCTGGGGTTTCCGTTTTTCTTTCGCCTAAAAACATCATAGAAGGGTCAATAACTTCTGTCATGCCTTCTTCTTTCATTTCAAATACGCCTATTTCATGTGTAGAGCCAAATCTATTCTTAGCGGCTCGCAAAATGCGGTAAAAGTGATTCTTATCGCCTTCAAGATACAAGACAGTATCTACTATATGTTCAAGCGTCTTTGGACCTGCAATGGCACCTTCTTTTGTCACATGGCCAACTATAAAGACTGATATGTGTTGGGTTTTGGCAATCTGCATAAGTCTCAATGTGCATTCTTTTACTTGACTTACACTACCGGGAATGGCACTTATTTCTGAGTGAAAACAGGTTTGAATAGAATCTATGATAATAATATCAGGAGCTAATAACGAAATTTCATTTTCAATCTCCAATATATCAGTTTGCATTAATATATTTATGTTCTTATTCTCTATGCCGAGCCGTGATGCCCTTAACTTAATTTGTGTGGGCGACTCCTCACCCGATACATAAAGCACCTTTTTACCCATCCCAGATATGCGGTCAATTGCCTGCAATAATAATGTAGATTTGCCAATACCGGGTTCACCACCTACCAAGACTAATGACCCCTCTACAATACCACCACCAAGTACACGGTCAAATTCAGATAGTTTAGTTTGAGTCCTTATAGCGGGTGAAATCTCTATCTCTGAAAGGGATTGGGAAGGTACTCTTGTAGATATAGGTTGCCGACCTTTTTGGACTAATTTAACATCTATTTCTTCTATTAGAGTACTCCATTCACCGCAAGTAGGACACTTACCCAACCATTGTGGAGATGAATAGCCACAAGATTGACAGACATATCTTTTAGATTGTTTAGGCATTAAAGTTCAAATGTTAAAATATCTTAATATATTTGCGTGGATTAGCTTTTATATCCTCTGCCAGTTCACGCAATGCAGTAAGAGTGGAAGTGAACTCCTGATATAAACTATCGTCCGTGACCAGCTTGCCAATAGTGCCTTCACCATTTTTAATACCGGAGATAAGTGAATCGGCTTTAGTAGTAGTTATTGATAGCTTTGTACCCAATTCTTTCAAAGTAACCGAGCTTTCGCGTAAAGTTTTTGTAGTAGCTTTTATATCCGATTGATTATCACTAACTACTCTGGATAATTGAGCAGTAGTTTCTTCTAAATTATGTAAAATAGCTGAAATAGACTGCATTAGTTCGGCTGTTTCAATGACGGACAAAATTTTACCCGCTTTGTCCCCCAAATCGCCTATCATACTTAATGGGATGCCAAGACTTGCTTTTCCGGGAATTATAGTATTTTTAGAAAGCAAGATATCCGAATGTCCTACATCAAGTGCTACATATTTTGTGCCCGATATCATAGCGACATCTAATATTTCAGCCCTTGCATCACTATAAAGAGTAATTTTTGGGTCTATAAGAATTTTCACTTCTATATAGTCTTGCCTAAATTCAATACTCTTTACGCTTCCTTTCTCCACACCTCGTATTTTAACTGGGTCATTAATTTTCAACCCACTAACATCAGAAAACCGAATTATCACACCTTGACTATTACCTCTAATTTTAACATTTGCTAACCATACCCACGCAACAATAAGAATAATTACAATTACAGTCACAAAAATACCTGCTCTTATAGTTTTATTCATAGCATTCCTCCTCTACCATATACAAATTTTCTTACTTCTTCGCTTTTGCAATGCTTTACTTCTGATGATGTGCCTTCAAAAATAATCTTACCCCCAGCAAGCATAGCAATTTTATCTGCTATACGATAAGCAGAAATTAGGTCATGGGTCACTATCATCATCGTAATTGAGAGTGTCTTTTTAAGGTCACAAATTAGTTCATCTATTTTATCTGCTGTAATTGGGTCAAGCCCAGTAGTAGGCTCGTCATACAAAATATATTCCGGATTCATAGCCAGTGCCCTGGCAATGGCAACCCTTTTTTTCATCCCTCCCGAAAGAGAAGAGGGCATTAAATTTTGCGTCCCTTCCATCTTAACTAAGGCAAGTTTTTCATCTACTATCTTGCTCAATTCAGCTTTACTTAACTTTGTATGTTCCCGTAGTCCCAAAGTTATATTATCTGCAACAGTTAAAGAATCTAAAAGTGCTGACCCTTGAAATACTATAGCAATCCGTTCACGAAATTTGAAAAGTTCTGCCCCATAAAGATTAGATACTTTTAATCCATCTACTATTACTTCACCTTCATCAGGGCGTATCAATCCTATTATATGTTTCAATAATACTGTTTTACCACACCCTGAACTACCAATAATTACTGTGGTCGCTCCCTCTTTGACTTCCAAATTTACTTTGTCCAATACTTTATGCCCATTAAATGATTTGCTGATATTTATAATCTGTATCATCTAAAATACTATTTGTGCAATTATGAAGTCAAAAATTAAAACTAACACAAATATAGAGACTACACTGCGTGTGGTAGCTCTACCAACTCCTTCTGTCCCACCCGTAGCACGAAAGCCCTCATAACTACCCATTAACCCTATAATTATTCCAAATGCAAGTGCCTTAGTTAGTCCACCAAATAACTCGTGTGACATAAAATGGAATTTCAATCCCTCTATGTAAGTTATAAGTTTTATATGATGAATAAAGATAGCACATACTCCACCACCTATACATCCCGCAACATTAGCTACAACCGCAAGTAAAGGCAGCGCAATGGCACTACCAATAACTCTTGGCATTACTAAATATCTTATGGGGTCAATGGCAAGCGTTTCAATAGCATCTATTTGTTCAGTTATACGCATAGACCCAAGTTCAGCAGTTATTGCCGAACCACACCTCCCACCTACAACAAATGCTGTCATCATAGGACCTAACTCAATCATAAATGCCTTTATTACTGACATCCCTATATATATATCAGGCATATAATCTCTACCCTGAAATAATGCCTGATGAGCAGTTACTGCTCCTAAGAAAAAGGTTGTACCTAAAACAATAGGCAGTGACGCTACTCCTATAAATATAACTTGCTCTGCTATTAAATTAGATGATTTGTAGAATCGTGGTAAGGTGCGTAAGAAATCTTTAATAAAAAGTGTCACATCCCCTATGTAAGCAAAAAATTTCTTCATCCAACGCTAGTTTCTTCTTCTACTTCTGTTATTTGGGCACGCGAAAGGTTTTCAAATCTTGTAAGCTCTTTAATGAAAGCTAAATCTACTTTACCAATTGGTCCATTTCTCTGCTTTCCTATGATTACTTCTGTTTTACCCTTATTATCCGGGGTAGCACGATATCTTTCTTCACGATAAATAAACATTACTACATCTGCATCCTGTTCTATTGCTCCTGATTCGCGTAAGTCAGATAGCACTGGGCGTCTATCTGTTCTGCCTTCAGGTGCTCTTGACAATTGTGAAACTGCAATGACAGGGACCGCCAATTCTTTAGCCAGTGATTTCAAATATCCCGAGATTGCTGAAATTTCACGCTCCCGTGTCTCACCCTGTGGACCTCTGATAAGCTGTAAATAATCAACTATTATTAGGTGAATGTCATATCTTGCTTTTAATCGTCTTGCTTTGGCACGAAGCTCTAAAATTGGAGTACCGGCTGTATCGTCAATAAATATTTGTGCCTCATTTAATATTCCCGCAGCTGTAGTTAATTTGGACCAATCACTCTTATCCAGATACCCTGTCCTTACTTTACGAGATGATACCCTTGCCTGTGAACACAAAAGTCGCATAGCTACCTGTTCCTTAGACATTTCTAAACTAAATATCCCTACCCCATACCCGTATGTAATGGCTACTTCTTCTGCTACATTTAAGCAAAAGGCAGTCTTACCCATAGAAGGCCTACCAGCTATAACTACGAGGTCAGATTTCTGGAACCCTGCGGTCATATTATCAATATCAGTGAACCCGGAAGGTATGCCTGTAATGTATTCTTTCTTCTCAGATAGTCGTTCTATCTCTTGGAAGCTTGGTTTTAAGATATTCCGAATAGGGATAAAGCCCTTTTCAACCCGCTTTTCTTTTATACCAAATATGCGTTGCTCGGCTTGGTCAAGTAGTTCATCTATTTCACCTGATTCCTCGTATGCGGATTCAATGATTTTATTACAAGTCCCTATCATTTCTCGCATAGTTGCTGAATCACGCACTATTTTGGCATAGTGAAAAACATTAGCCGCACTTACTACACTTTCAAGCAAAAGGGCTAAATACTTTGCACCCCCAATTTGTTCAAGCTCACCCCGTCTTTTTAACTCATCACTCATAGTTACAAGGTCAACTTTGAACCCAATACTGCCTGTTCTGTCTCTATTGATTGAGGTTCTTGTCTAATATTCTTTTTAGCCATAGTTTGAAATTAAACTCTATCCAGCATCTTTTTTACCATCGTTAAATCACTTATTGTAGCTTCTTTCCACTCCGGATGATAAAGCAAAGCCGCAGGATGATAAGTTGGCACAACCTTAATTCCTTTATACTCATAAATCTTACCCCTGAACTTTGAAATTGAAAGTGTCTGATGGAACTCTAATGGCTTAACATGCCCCAGTAAAGAAAATGTTGAATGCTTACCCAGTGTGCAAATTAGTTTAGGGGCTATAATTTCAAGTTGCTTATCCAACCACTCAAAACAACTATTCATTTCTGCGGGCAAAGGGTCCCTATTTCCCGGTGGCCTACACTTGATAATATTTGTGATATAAACAGCATCCCTATCTATGCCAACAGATTTGAGCATACTGGTAAGTTGCTTACCGGCACTACCAACAAATGGTAATCCGCTTTCATCTTCTTCCCTGCCAGGTGCCTCGCCTATAAATACAATAGAACTTTCGGGATTACCATTACCAAAGACTAACTTATTACGCCGAGTATGTAAATCACATTTCTTACACCCTAATACCAATTTATTTAAGGCAGTAATTTGAGGTCGCACCTCTTTTTGTGTGTCTATTCCACCCAGTTGTCTATCTTTCATAGACTCTTGTCTATTTCCTTCAGACAAATGTTTATTTCCTTCAGACAAATGTTTATCTCCTTCAGACAAATGTTTATCTCCTTCAGACAAATGTTTATTTCCTTCAGATAAATGTCCATCTTTCGTATCCATTTGTCTATCTTTCGTCTTTTTATCCATTTTATCCAATGAAATGGTTCCAACTATTTCTATAGTCTTCTCGCCAAGTATCTTTTCATTCAAAAGCCATTGATAGACAAATTTTCTTAACTCCATTGACTAAAAATTAAATTAAATATCTATAATGTCAATCTTAAAATCTTTTTATAGATATTTAGTTCTTTCTATCTTAAATTGCAATGCTTGGGGTTCGTCAATTCCCAGTAAATATTCTATTACCCACCAGGGCTTTACTTTACTAATTTTCATATTCAGGGTAAGCAAATTATCTTCTCTTTCTATATTAAGTATGTATGGACGGATATTCAATTCCCGGCATAAAACTTCGGTTTTAGAAAGGAAGGTTTGTATCTGTTCGTTGCTTACCTCTATATTTTCTATTTTATATTGGCAATACTTAAGATTTTCGTCCAATGAAGGTGTTTTTTGCCATAGATTAGTTGCCTCCAATACTTTAATTCCTATAGGAAGCGTTCGATTTAAGTGTCCCTTAATATCATCGGTAGGTGGCGACGAAAACTCTATATCAAAATATTCCTCCTTTGAAGTAATTCCAAATGGCAAAGGTGGCGAAAATGCAATTTGTGGTCTCTTATTAAAGCCCTCTGAATATGCAATTGGTAGATTAGTCCTTACAATTGCACGCGTTATAGCACGCACAAGGTCAAGATGACCAAGAAATCTTAAATTTTCTGCCTTTTCAAACTTAACTCTAACTTTTATTTTAGTCTTATTCAAGGGCTTAATCTTTTTGCTCCTACCATAAATTATTTCCGGTGCTGTCTCCTGGCAAATAGGAATTGGATGAGGGTTTTCGCACGCCCCACATTTATAGCAGCCCTGAATACGACAATCCGCTGTCCGAGTAGCTTTTTTATGCTCAGTAGCTAAAAATTCCTTACTTACACCAACATCTATCATTTCCCACACTAATGAAGAGTTTCTAGGTTCCAAATAACTATAAGGGTCTATGCCTACCTTTTCAAAAGCCCTCTCCCAGAACTCGAAATTAAACTGGTCGCCCCAGCTGTCAAATTTTGCCCCCAATTGCCACGCCTGTTCTATTACTTGTGCGATTTTGCTATCTCCTCTGGCACATACGCCTTCAATAAGATGAGCCAATAGGTTAGGGTAGCTTATTTTGATATTGCTTTTTCGCAGTCTACTTTTGATATATTTTATTTTCCGTTCTATTTGGTTTGGGTGTTCTTGTGCTTCCCATTGAAAAGGAGTGTGAGGTTTAGGCACAAAAGGGGATAAAGTTATATTGATTTGTTTGCCACGCATAATATTTGATATTCGGGTGGTAAGGTCTATTATGCCATCAATATCTTGCTCTGTTTCACCAGGTAAGCCGAGCATATAATATAATTTTATATGCGTGAATTTATGGGAGGCGGCAAGCTCACAAGAATTAAGCACTTCTTCCTCAGTAATAGATTTATTTATCTTCTCTCTTAATCTATCTGTGCCGGCCTCGGGTGCAAGTGTTATGCCACCTTTTTTAATGAGAGCGGCAAGGTCAGGAGTCAATGAACTGCCTAACAACGATGGAAGTGACAAGTTAAGATTCATTTTCTTAACCCGCTTCACAATATCTATAAATTGCGAATGGTCAGATGCGGATAAAGAGAGTAGGGATACATTATTATATCCTGTTTTCTTAACTCCATTAGTAATAAGCTCCATTATTGACTTTATATCCCGTTCCTTATATGGTCTGGCAACTATACCCGGTGAACAAAATCTACATCCCCTTGTACATCCACGAGCTATCTCAATGACTAACACATCCTGAGTAATTTCAATAAATGGCACTACCCATTGGGATGGGAAATTATCACCCAATAGTGTTGAGTATGCGACCTTTTTCGCACTATGGCTGATACCGGGGACATAGAGACCGGGTAATTTAGATAGTTCTTGAAGTAATTCAACTCGTGATAAGTTATACTTCTCTTTTAGTAGTTCAATAAACTTTGGCAACACGGGTTCTGCCTCTCCTATAATCAAGCAATCAAAAAATGGAGATAAAGGTGCAGGGTTTAAGGCACATAATCCACCAGCGATAACTAATGGGTCTGCTTGACTTCGGTCTTCACGATGAAGAGGAATACCCGACAAGTGTAGAATATTCAGCACATTACTATAAAGCAACTCGTGTTGTAAAGAAAAGCCAAGACAATCAAAGTTTTTAATCGGTGCATTGGATTCAAGAGACATAAGCGGCAGATTATTATTTCTAAGCCCCGCCTCCATATCACTATATGGAGCAAATACTCGCTCACACAGAGTATCAGTACGACTATTTAGTAAGTGATAAAGTATCCGCAACCCCAGATAACTCATCCCAATCTCATATAAATCAGGATAACATATAACCGTCTTCACCGGAGTATGCTCCCAATCCTTGTGTATGCTACCTAACTCATTCCCTATGTATCTAAGTGGCTTATTTACACACGGCAATAGATGGTACATTTTATCTTGTGAATAGGACAGCACCTACAATTATTCCTGTCGCATCTGCTATCAAATCCTTAAATTGGCAATGATAAATATGATAGGAAAGCCCGGTTATACACAATGAATAAGAAAAATGATGAAACTTATCCACAGCCAACCAACTATCTTTGGGAGTTGTAGGGATTTGATTTATCAAATCCAAAGATTTAGGAGTTAAAGAATCAGATGTATTTGCCGTGGCAAGCAAAATAATGACTAAAATTCCCATTGCTTAATATAATTTATCTATTCTAATATGGAAGTCAAGAAAAAGATAGTCAGCTGATTTAATGCTAAAACTCTCGGTTAGCTACTAAGTTAAAGGTGGTATATCTTGCCAAGTATATTCTTGTTCCTCAATATACGGGAAGCATGCCAGACATATTGCTAAACTATGCAATGCCGTACCCTGTTTGCCCTTTGGAGCGAAGCCCCCGACAGATGTCGGGGATAAACTCCAATCCCGCTCCGGCGGGGCAAAATTAAGCACATTAAAAATCCCATTATACACACTAAATCCCACTTTGCTACCCTTATTTGAAACAATGTGTGTATTACCATAAAAATCAACCCCTACCTTCCAAGTTTCATCTATGTGTGGAATTACCTATTTCTTATTACACTTACCTTCTTAACAATAGATGGCATATTCTTAAATATAAGTCTCACAAAATATATCCCATTTGGCTCTTTGTTTATGTTCCACGCTGTTCTATAGACTCCCGGTTGGCTGCAATACTCTTGCTCTATCACCTGCACCGTCCTGCCAGCTATATCCATCACATCTAATCTTACCTCTCCCCTCTCTTGTATGCTATATTCTATTTTGGCAAAGCCACTCCTAATAATAGTTGGCACTTTCAGCCAATTAGTCCCGTAAGTATATTTGTTTTCTTCAACTGCTGCGGTTGAACAGGGACTAAGATATGCTACAAACCGCCCATCAGTACCACTACCAGCTACTGATAAAACTATATCGCAACAGCTATCTCCATCTAAATAAGTAGTGTGCGGGAGATCAAAGTATCGCCACTCTGTATCAAATATATGTTTGTAAAAGTTACCAGGGCTTGCGGGAGCTAAATTCTCATACCATGCTACCCAATAATTCCTACCACATGCTACAAAATCCATATCACCATCTAAGTCAAAATCACACATATCCATCCCATCTACTCTACTTGCAGTTACATCTATCGTGGATTTGAGGAATGTAGGATTGGGCCAACTACCATTATTTTTGTATAAGTAAATATTTCCATAATCACTACTACCACATATTATATCAATATCTAAGTCCTCATCAAAATCTGCACATACTACTCCTGAACCCCCGAGTGCAGCCGCCAGCCCCATACCTATATCTGGGTCAATAATTTGAGCCGTAAATGTTTCGCCCCCATTATTCTTGAATAAAATTAACCTACAATCAGAAGTCTCATTAGGACCAAAAACTTCCTCTGTTACGACTATCTCTAAATGATTATCGCCATTAAAATCCACACAATAAACCTTCCAAGCATTGCATTTGCCAAGAAAAAAACGAGTAAAATTCATCCCACCATTATTTCTATACCAATAAACTCCTGTTTCGCTTTGCCAGGACTCTTTGAAAGCTTCTGCGGTTATTACAATATCACGCCACCCATTACCATCTATATCCACTATCCTCATCTGTCTAATACACGCTCCAATCGGCAAAGAAGTAGTAGTAGAAAATGTACCCCCATTATTTGTATGCACAGCAATAAAGGATTGACTTGCCGAATCATTATTACTATGGTTTGATACTGCATCTACCCAGCCATCATTGTTCAGGTCGCCAGCCACTATTTCCATACAATACCTA
>JACQXS010000019.1:0-2848 GCA_016208615.1 Candidatus Stahliibacteriota bacterium
AAAAATATGCTTTGTGATTGCTCCAATTGGTGAAGAAGGAAGTGAAATTCGACGCCGTTCGGATCAAGTGCTAAAGCATATCATTGTGCCAGCAACAAAAGAATGTGGTTATGAAACCATTCGTGCGGATAGTATCTCTGAGCCAGGCATGATTACGTCTCAAGTTGTCCAACATTTACTAGAGGATGCACTTGTAATTGCAGATCTTACTGGCAGAAATCCGAATGTTTTTTATGAACTTGCTATTCGGCATGCTATAAGAAAGCCTATTGTTCAAATTATCCAAGCAGGAGAACCTATTCCTTTTGATGTAGCTCAGAGCCGAACTATACAGGTGGATCATCACGACCTAGACAGTTCAGCTCATTGCCGAGACAACTTGACAAAACAGATTCATTCTGTTGAAAAAGACCCTGCTAACGTTGACACCCCCATCTCTGTGGCTATTGATATTAAGTCATTACGTCAAAGTGAAAATCCATTGGAAAAAAGCAGTGCAGACATCCTCATAATGCTTCAGGATATCCGAGGTAGAATTGAGGAAATGGGTGAATTTAGACGTCCAAGGATAAATCCTAGGATGTTCGAAGAATTAATGATGTTTTTTGATCGACTATCGTCTATACTTGAGTTACCAGAAGATGGGAAACTAACTATAGCGCAATTAGAAGAAGCTCAAATGCTTTTAAGACACACAGACAAAATTATGTATATGTTATTGATGGAATCCGGAATGTCACCTGGAATGCTTGAAGAGTTTAAGGATAGACGAATAAGAAGACGAAAACTTGAGTAAATTTGGCGTGCATCGCCTAATCTAGTTCGGGCTTTCAGACCTCACCCAAATCGCCTTTGGCGGAGCTAAACAATATCTAAATCCTAAATTCCAAACTCTTTGTTTTGGGTATTTGAATTTAGTGTTTGGGATTTGTTTAGGATTTAGAGCTTCGGATTTAGGATTTTTGGGTAGGCGATAAAAATTTTTAGCACCTGGGGTTATTTAGTGATAAGCATCTGCGTATGTTTTAGAGAGTTTTGCTGCCTCATTGTTTCAAGTTGCAGTGTATTACCGGTTGAGGTGATGGTAATTGCTCCTTCCTTATCTGTGCGTAAGACTAAGGAATTGATAGATTTGTATTCATTGATTATATCTATATTAGGTTCGGACCATGGGTTATTCCCACAGGAGAAGATGGCGATTTTGGGGGCTATGGCTTTAACCCATTCTTGCGGGGAACAGTATTTATTGCCATGTTTGGGGACAGATAGGACGGTAAAGGGCAAGGGGTGGGGTAATTTAGTTGCTATATCATCCCCCGCAAATAGGAAAGAAACATCTTTGAATTGCACTTTAAGGGATATATTTTCAGCATTTATGAATTTGCACTCTATCTTGTTGCGGGACAAGAGGTTAAGTAGGTTATAGTATGTAATGGACCGATGCGAGATGGCGGGGCATACGAACTCTTTGACCTTAAAATGCTCTATTATATACCACATACCGCCAATTCTGTAATATTTGGGGTTAGTGGCAATTAGGATATCAATTTTAGCTATTCCTTTTGACCTTAGGAATGGTGATATTATGTTGGCTCCGGCATCCCAATTTTTTCTCCATAGTCCTGCGTCTATGAGTATTTTGCGTTTATCAGGTAATTCAATAAGCGTGCAGTCGGCGTGTGAGACATCAAGATAAGTTATTTTAAGTTGCGGATGAGTAATCTCATAGACCTTTGACCAGAGTAGTAAGTTTGAAAAGAGTAGTATTCCGTACACGAATACTCTTCTTGCTATTCTTGATATAGTTAAATTCACAGCACTTAAAAGTAGAAGGTAATAAAATACAATGATTAGTATAGAAGGCTTGCCTACCCAGATATAAGCATACGGGACTTTATCAAGCCATTCCACAATTTTAAGCGTAAAAGTAGAGACCGCCCAAGTAGCGCTTGCAAATAGTTGAACCGGGAGGTGCCACGGCAGTAGATTAGCCAAGCTCATAATGAAAGTTAGGGAAATACAAATCCCGGTAAGCGGGATAACAAATAAGTTAGCCATAATTGAAATAATGGGGAGTTTGAAAAAGTGATAAGCGACTATGGGCGTGACTCCAAGTTGAGCACAGAAAGAAAAAGTAAATAGTTGAGTTATGCTATGATAGAATTGAAGGAGGAATTTTTTAACTCCTGTTGCTTTTTGTAGATTTGGTTCTCTAAAAATTAAAGGGTATAGTTTAGAGTAAAGATATACACCGAAGAATACACCCCCAAAGGAAAGTAAAAAACCTACATCAAATAGAGATTGAGGATTAAGGAGTAAAATAAATAATCCCGCACCACCCATTATGTTAAATATATCGCTCTCTCTTTCCATAGATAGTGCCAGCATTGCAAAGCCGCTCATTATAGTTGACCTTACTATTGGGGGGCATAAATCAGTAATGAAGGCATAAATTATGAGAAAAGCAAAGGTGATGAGTTGTTTTGACAACAAGGGTAATCTAAATAAAGATAGAGTAGTAAATATGATTACCGCAATAATTGCCACCTGTGTGCCGGAAACCGCAATGAGATGAATTACACCTGTGTTTTGGAATGCATCCATAATTTGTCTCGGCAAAATACCATGCTCACCTATGACTATTGATTTTAAGAACGCCCCCTGTATCCAGCCAAGATATTTGTCTATAGTGTTGTGGATATGTCTTTTGATGGGCAAGGCAATCTTTGAAAACATTGGATTGCAAATTTTATTACCAATAACTCTAATATCTTCGGGCTGCCATACATTCATTTGCACATAAATATCTTCTTGTTTAAGCCATGACCCGTAATCAAAACTATTAGGA
>JACQXS010000019.1:2887-15206 GCA_016208615.1 Candidatus Stahliibacteriota bacterium
GAATACTTGGGTAGGGTATTTTAGGCTAATTTGTATTTTACCGGAGGTGCGAATAGAATTTGAATCTATAAACAGACTTTCAGCAAGACATTCAAGAATAGTTGTGTTCTCTCTTACTTCCGGGTCCCTTATTATCTGGCTGACAATTCTAACTTCATTAGTCAGATATAGATAATTCTTAATATGATTTGCGTGGAATATAGAAGTTCGCACACTGTACCACAATGCCCCTGTAATGGCTATCATAATAAAGGGGCACAGATTTAGGTATTTACTTTTGGCAATTCCTAATCCGAGATAAGAGCAAGAGAATATAAGAAGGGCAATGGCAATATAAGTAATTGGAATAGCTATAAAGTGAGATAGCAGGATGCCGAGTCCAAAAACTACTACTGACGAGAGTGCAGGTCTATGCATTCATTGGATTTTAGTGTTACAAAGTCTTTTAACTTTTGTTGGAATACTTTTTTGTTAAATATAAGAGCATTATTGCGTAGGAGTTCTGTCTGAAAAAGGGAGCGGTTAAAGTTTTTGATGACATCAATTAATGCCTCAGTGGTTTGCGGATAAAAGAAGAGACCCGTTTTACCTTCAATTACAGTTTCCATCGCTCCCCCCCCCTTAAAGGCAATAACCGGCGTACCGCAAGCTTGAGCTTCAAGAGCCACGATACCGAAATCTTCAATACCTGGGAATATAATAGCTTGAGCTCGCTGGTAGTAGCTTCTAATTTCAGTGTCTGTCAATGGGCCGAGGAATTGTATATTTGGGCGTGCTGAGCGCTCTAATTCGCCGCGCATCTCACCACTACCAGATATAAGTAAAGGGAGTCCAAGTTGATTAAATGCCTGTACAGCAATATCTATTCGCTTATAGAATTTGAGTCGCGAGACTATTAGAAAGTAATCTTGTAATTTAAGATTGGATATAGGTGTAAAGAAATCAGTATTGCACGGCGGATAGATAATAGTGGAGTCGCGGCGATAATATTTTAACGCCCTTGCTTTTATAGTGTTGGAAATAGTAATTATATGGTCAATACGGTGTGATGAAGTCACATCCCACAATCTTATGTAATTCATTAAAAATCTAATTCCCAGTCGGTATATTGGGTTTTTGCGTCTTTTTAGAGTAGAGTAGTATTCTTCCCAGGCAAAGCGCATCGGGTTTAAGAGATAAGAGATATGCAGTGTTTGAGGAGTAGTTATAACTCCTTTTGCCCATGCAGATGATATAGAAAGCACGACATCAAAATTACTTAAATCAATCTGTTCAATGGCAGTGGGAAAAAGGGCAAAATACTTCTCGTAATGAGATTTAATAAATGGTAACCGCTGGACGAAGGTAGGAGTAATATCCCAGTTCTTAAAATGCTCAGGCAATGATTGTGGGATATAAAGCAGAGTAAATATAGGAGCGTGGGGCCAAATTTCGTGCACTACCTCCAATACCCTTTCCGCACCCCCATACTGGACTAAATAATCATGGACGATGGCAATTTTCATAGAGCTCCTTTTATTACATCTTCTATTTCTCTTATCATCTTATTTAAGTTAAAATATTTATCTACCCGTTCTTGTGCTTTTGCTCCCATTGCTATGGTAGAATGGGGCTCAGTAATTAGCCATTTAACTGCAGCAGCAATCGAAGATGCGTTTTTAGGCGGAACTAAAATCCCACTTACTTTATCTTCTATAATTTCAGGTATAGCCCCTATATTAGTGGCTACCACCGGCTTCCCCATAGCCCCTGCTTCTATTATTACTCTGCCAAAAGGCTCGGGAGCTATAGGAGGATGGACTAATATATCTAATTCCTTCATATAGGACATAATATTCTCTTTTTCACCTAAAAATTGCACCCTGCCATTTAATGATAGGTTAGTTGCACGCTGTTTTAATTCTTTTAAGTAGTTTTCGTCCCCAAAAATAGGACCCCCAATAATGACGAATTTAGTATCAGGGAATTCTTTTGTTATTAGGATTGCAGAGTCAATAAAATATTCTATCCCCTTCCACCTTGCTATCTGACCCACATAACCCACTGTTGGAGTTGAGAGTTGAGAGTTAAGAGTTGAGAGTTGAGGTATTTTTACTCCATTATAAATTACCTTGATTTTGGCTGTGCCGGGCAATTCTTTGGCTACTGCCTTAGAGATAGCAATAATACGGGTAGCAAATAGACAAAGTATGTGTAGCCAAATCCTTATGAATATATTTTGTGGTAAAATATCCCTAAAATGAACAATACACGGAATTCGGGCTATTCTACTGGCAATGACACCTATTAGATGAGATTTCTGAGTATTAGTATAAACAAGCGATGGCTTCTCTATTTTTAATAGCCGGATGAACCGACAAACTAATATAGGCAAATTGTAGATATCTGAAAAAGAAAATAGCTTCTCTCTTTTTCTTTTAAGCACTCTTAAAGGTATTGGGAATAAAATACTTCTTATTCCCAAGGAGCTAAATTTAGCTAATAATTTATGGCTGGGCGTGACAAATAAGGGGTCAAAACTCTGAATACTTGAAATTATGTCCAATAGACTATGCTCTGCACCACCCATTTCTAATGAATGGTCAAAAAATAAAACCCTCGGTAATGGAAAGGAAGTATCTGACATCTTTCAGTGCGAAATATATTGTAAATTGCCCATATGTCAAGAAAAAAACTTGACCTCGTTAAGTTTAGGCATATATTTGATTAAATGATTAAGAGTGTAATTTTTGATTTTTGGGGCACCCTTGTAGAGTATGGCGGAGATAAAGAAATTAGCCGTGGTGAACTTAGGAATTGTGGGTATAATTTTGGGTTTGAAAAAGTATATGAAGTGTTGGAAAAAGTACGGCTTAAATGTACTCGCATCCGTAATACTACTTATAAAGAAATAGTAGCCAGTGAAGAAACGGCAATGCTGCTTAAAGAATTGGGCATTGAATCAAAAGAGATTTGGGTTAAATGTACTGAAATCTACTCATCTGCACTATTATCAATGGATATAAGTTTGCAAGTCGGTGCAGATAAAGTATTAGGATGGCTTAAAAGCAAAGGTCTTAAAGTAGGTCTGCTATCAAATACTGACCATGGCTGGTTAGAGAGAGTGCTGTTGAAAAAATATAATATCCACCAATACTTTGATGTCATAATTCTATCTTGTGATGTAGGTATAAGGAAGCCGGCAACTGAAATCTTTAACTCCACAATGAAGCAGATGGATGTTAGGGCTTGCGAATCTATGTATGTTGGTGATTGGCCCGAAGTAGATGTGTTAGGAGCTAAACAATCAGGTATGTGGGCAGTGTATTTGAAGACAAATAATTCAGTATATCCAAAAGAAATTCCCGCTCCCGATGCTACTATAGAAAAGTTGATACAGATACAGGAGATTTTAAGTAAAGGGTTTTTTAAAGATGGCTAACTTTATTGTCATTTATACTACTTTTGCCCATAGGAGACACGCAAAAGCACTTGCCAAGAAATTGCTTAAAGAAAAGCTGATTGCCTGTGCCAATATATTTAAGATTGATTCCTTATATACTTGGAAGGATAAACTTGAAGAAGTACGAGAATATGGTGTATTTTTGAAGACAAGAGCAGACCTTTATCCGCAAATAGAGATGGAAATAAAAAATTCTCACCCTTACGAGCTGCCTTGTATAATATCGTGGGAGATTGGCAAGGGGTCGGCAGAATTTTTGGACTGGATAATAGAAAATGTTAAACCGTAGGGCAAGGCTTTATCCTTGCAAAAAGCAAACCTAAAGGTTTGCCCTACATTATAAAAATGCGCCTTACTCAGCATCCTATAATCCAATTTAAGAGGGACAAAAAGATTAAGTTTTACTTTGAAGGGCAAGAATTTTTAGCTTACGAGGGTGAGACAGTGGCAGCTGCTTTGATTGCTTCTGGGATAAAAGTATTTAGATATAGCAGACGACACAAACGCCCCAGGGGATTCTTTTGTGCAATTGGCAAATGTTCCAGCTGTCTTATGGAAATAGATGGCATCCCTAACCAAATGACCTGCATAAGATTAGTTAAAGAAGGAATGCAAGTAAAAAGACAAGAAATATAAAAACAGGAGGTAGTATGGATAAGGTAGTAGAATTAAAAACGCCTTTGAGTAGCGAAGATATTGAGGGACTTAAAATTGGTGATAAGGTATTACTTTCGGGTATAATTTATACAGGTAGGGATGCAGCTCATAAGAGACTTTATGAGTTACTGAAAGAGAGTAAGTCTTTACCAATAAATTTACAAGGAGCAGTAATTTATTATGTTGGTCCGGCACCTACTAAACCCGGCTATGCCATAGGACCTGCGGGACCCACAACCTCGTATCGTATGGACCCGTACACACCACTAATGCATGAGCATGGATTGAAAGCAACTATTGGTAAGGGGAATCGTAATCCAGCGGTAATAGAGGCGTTAAAAAAGTACAAGGCATCTTATCTTGCTGCAACCGGTGGTGTAGCGGCATTGATAGCTAAATCAGTTAAGTCATCTAAAATAGTAGCGTATGAGGATTTGGGTGCGGAAGCTATATTGGAATTAGTTGTAGAAGACTTTCCTTGTATAGTAGCTAATGATTGTTATGGTGGTGATTTGTATGCAGAAGGGGTTAAGAAGTATAAAGTCTGAGTTTAATTTTTTGTGCAATAACATTTTGAAATAAAAATAGTTGACAACATATATTTTTATGTTAAATTATATTTTTCTTAAATAAATTAAGGTGAGGAAATACTTAGGCATATTGTTGTGTTTATTGCTGGTTCCTAATGTCTATGCAGGTACATCAGAGGCGGGGGCAATTTTTCTTATTATATTTCCCGGTTCAAGACCTAATGGTATGGGAGCAGTATTTACACCGATAGCAGATGATGCGGTCGCTACTTATTATAATGATGCAGGATTAGGGTTTCAAACAAAGAAAGATGTTTCGCTTATGCATGCGAATTGGCTACCAGGTTTATATCCGGGTATGTATTATGAATTTCTATCATATGTTCACCCAATTGCAGATGGAGTATTGGGTGGACATATACTATACATAACTACGGGCGAAACCGTTGGTACGGATGAAAATGGTATTGAAATAGGAAGATGGACTACATGGGATGCTGCAATTAAAATGTCTTACGGGACTAAGATAAATAAAAAGTTATCCTTAGGTATAGGGGCGAAATTTATCTATAGTTTTCTTGCTCCCGGTGACATAGTCTGGAGAATCCTGCATGAGCCCGGCGGTGGTAAGGGAAGTTCGTGGGCAATTGATGCCGCTACTCTTTATGTCCCAAATAAAAGACTACAAATAGGGCTATCACTCCAAAATATGGGACCAAACATAAGTTATATAGAGCAAGGCAAATCTGACCCACTTCCCTGGACACTTAGGTTTGGACTTGCCTGGCATGTGTTTCAGCAAGCAGAAAATAGATTCACTATTGCAGGTGAATTGACCAAAATAGTTGTCGGTTTTCTTGGCGACATTCAAGATATGCAAGAGGACTTTAAGAAGGGGCTTACTTACATATATCATGATACTTGGAAAGGATTGGGTGCCGAATATGTATTGGCAAATATGTTTTCTGTAAGAGCGGGTTACTTTTGTGACGAAATAGGTCAACGCGAAGGCATAACATACGGTGGTGGGATAAATTTAAAGGGCTTAAAGTTTGATATAGGAATAGATGCTGCACTTTATGACTTTAAGACAAGCAATTATCGCTTCTCTCTTGGGTATTCCTTTTAATCCAATTATTTATTTTATTAGGGTTTTTCTTCGGTTTAAGGTTCCGCAAGTTGAAAATCCCGCTGCAAGCGGGGAAGTAAATTATAGGTAAAGATGAGAATAATTAAGGATATTGCAGAACTAAAGGAGTTAAAATTTACTTCCATTTCTATTGGTAATTTTGATGGAGTGCATCTCGGTCATCAGTCTATTATAGAGAAAATAACACGCTCACCCAATTCACTTATAGTAACCTTTGACCCTCACCCGATTGAAGTATTGTCTAATGAAGAGAAACTATCTGTCATTACCTCTTGCGATGAAAAAATAACTCTCTTTGATGAACTGGGCATAGAAAATACATTTATTCTGACCTTTAACAAATCCATTGCTCTTATGGGGGCGGAAGAGTTTATTGGGTGGCTGATTGTAGATTATATAGACCCAAAGGAATTAGTGATAGGTTATAATCATCATTTCGGTAATGGAGCTAATGGTGATTTTGAGCTCCTTGTTCATATAGGGACACAATTTGGGTTTGAAGTCATTAGAGTACCCCCTGTATATGTAGATGGGTTTCCTGTTTCCAGCACCCGAATAAGGCGTGCCATTGCTAATGGGGAAATGGAAGTGGTAAATAAATTGCTCGGCAGACCATATTCTATTACTTCTTGTGTTGTTACTGGCAAAGGAAGAGGGACATCACTTTCTTATCCCACAGCTAATCTTAGAGTGCAAGAAAAGAAACTTATCCCTAAAAATGGAGTATATGCAGTCTATGTAGAATATAACAAAAATAAGTTTGGCGGTATGATGAATGTAGGTGATAAGCCAACATTCAGTGAGCCGTATGGACTTGAAGTGCATATATTTGATTTTAACAATAATTTACTTGGCGAAACTATTAAAGTTGAGTTTGTAAAATATCTACGCCAAGTATGTGATTTTGAGAATGCCGCTGCCCTAAAATTACAGCTACAAAAGGATGAATCTTTTGCCCGCCAAATACTACTACGAAAATCAGGTTAAAAAAAGTTGACAAGTCAATAAAGGTTGATATTTTTTACCAGAGTATTAAAATAGAAATAGGAGGTCAAGATGGAAGCATTAGATGAATTGAAGTACACGAAGTCGCATGAGTGGGTAAAAATAAATGGCACCATTGCTACTTGTGGTATAACATATTATGCTCAATCAGAGCTATCGGATATTGTTTATCTTGAGCTACATCCTGTGGGTACAGAGGTTGAAAAAGGAAAGTCTTTTGGCACCATAGAGGCGGTTAAGGCAGTGTCTGATATGTATGCACCTATATCGGGTAAGATAATAGAGATAAATAAAAATGTTATAGATGCACCTAATCTTGTGAACGAAGACCCATACGGCAAAGGATGGATGATAAAAATAGAAATGAATACTCCGGAAGAGATAAATGAATTTTTAACCTCTGAGGAGTATTTGAAAAGTATAGTTGATGAGCATAAATAAGTAGTATGAGATTTATACCTAATACAGACAAAGAGCGACAAGAAATGCTCCAAAAGATAGGGGTTAAGAATTTTGACGCCTTACTCTCTCCTATACCTGAGCATTTGAGATTAAAAGCACCGCTTAATTTGCCTTCGTCTTTATCAGAACTTGAAATCAAAAAACTAATGCAGGGAATAGCAAATAAAAACGCTTCCACTGATAAATATATCTCTTTTCTTGGGGCTGGTAGTTATGACCATTATATTCCGGCAATAGTTGATTATGTGTGTCAGAGGCCTGAATTTTATACCGCTTATACGCCATATCAGGCAGAACTTTCACAAGGCACTTTGCAGGTAATTTATGAATACCAGTCTATGATTTGTGAACTCACAGGAATGGAAGTATCTAATGCTTCAATGTATGATGGTGCCACTGCTCTTGCTGAGGCTTGCTATATGGCAAAATCAATTACTGGCAAGAAAGAAATACTAATTTCTGATAGTGTTAATCCAAACTATATTAAGTGTTGCGAGACTTATCTCGGTAAAGTAACAGTTATTCCTACCAAAAATGGCACGACTGATATAGAGGCACTAAAAAATATATTTGCACAACATTCGGGTAGATGCGGTCCCGTTTTCTGCGGGATCCCGTCTTGGCGGGAGTCCCCTGACCCGCATATGCAAGATATAGCTTGTATGGTTATTCAGGAGCCGAACTTTTTTGGCATCCTTGAACCGGTGCAGGAGATAGAAGCTATAGTGCATAAAAATCAAGCTATCTATATTGGCATACCTTTACCTATTTCGCTTGGAGTGCTTACTCCACCTGGTAATTGGGGAGCGGATATTGTTGTCGCCGAGGGACAGGGCTTGGGGATTCCACAATCTTTTGGTGGGCCTGGACTTGGTATTTTGGCATCTAAAAAGGAATGGCTACGCAAGATGCCGGGTAGAATAATAGGTAAAACAATAGATACAGAAGCCAGACAGGGATTTGTGATGACAGCCCAGACACGCGAACAGCATATAAAAAGAGAGAAGGCAACTTCTAATATATGCACCAATGAAGGACTATGTGCTATTGCTGCCTGTGTATATTTAACAATTATGGGACCGCAAGGATTAAAAGAAGTGAGTGAACTTTGTTATCATAAAGCCCATTATTTAGCAGATAGAATTTCGCAAATACCGGGGTTTAGATTAGTGTATGATGCACCATTTTTTAATGAGTTTTTAGTCCATATGCCGGTGCCTGCTGAGAAGATTGTCCAAGATTTAATAAAAGAAGGCATATTTGCAGGTGTGCCAATGTCTAAAGTTTATGCGGGTCAGGGGACTCCCGCCAAGACGGGATCCCGCAGAAAACGGGACCGCACCTACCCAGACTGTCATTCTGAGCGTAGCGAAGAATCTCTCCTACTAATAGCCGTAACAGAAAAACGCACAAAAGAAGAGATGGATTATTTTGTAGAGAAGTTAAAAAAGTAGGGGCAAATCGGTGACTCATCTCTATAACAAGATGAACAAGACTGATATTAGGGAAAAAATGGATTTCTACAACAGCAAGAAGGATGTCCCTATCGATAAGAGGGATATCCACGACGGCGATACGGAGTTCTGTATTGGCGATACGGATGTCAATGACGGTAATACGGATGTCAGTATCGGGAATACGGATGTCCGTGACGGTGATACGGATGTCCGTGACGGTGATACGGATGTCAGTGACGGTGATACGGATGTCAGTATCGGCAAGAAAATTTCCCATCACGCACGATGGGAAGGAAACCTCGCGTGATGGGAAAGCAATCGCGTGTGGTGGGAAGTTGAAAAATAAAGGAGGAGGGCGAAATGGAATATAAGAATTATATTGATGGGAAGTGGGTTAAAGCCAAAAGTGGCAAGGCATTTGTTAAAATAAATCCCGCTACCCAAGAAGAGATAGGAAGCTTCCCATACTCAGGAGTAGAAGATATAGATGATGCAGTTAAGAGTGCAAAACTTAAATTCCCTGCGTGGAGCAAATTACCTATGCCTACCAGAGGCGCAATGATGAAAAAATTTGGCGACTTGATGGTTCAGCATAAGGAAGAGCTTGCCCGTATTGAGACGCAGGAAATGGGTAAAGTGCTTAAAGAAACAAGAGGCGATGTGCAAGAAGGTATAGATACTGCCTATTATGCTTTTGGTGAATCTTGCAGGTTCTTTGGACGCACTGTTCCATCAGAACTATCAAATAAAGTATGCCTCACCTTTAAGCGTCCCATAGGAGTAGCAGGTCTAATAGCGCCTTGGAATTTCCCTGCCGCTATTCCCTGTTGGAAGATGATACCCGCTTTGCTTACAGGAAATACGGTTGTGCTTAAGCCATCTCGTGAGGTGAAGCTATTTGTAATCATCCTGATATTGGGGTAGTAAGTTTTACAGGGTCAGTGGAAACGGGGCGTAAAATAGCTGAACTTGGCGGTAAATCATTAAAGAGAGTAAGTCTTGAACTCGGTGGTAAGAATGGACAAATCGTAATGGAGGATGCTAATCTTGACATCGCTTTAGAAGGTGTGCTTTGGGGGGCTTTTGGAACTACGGGACAAAGATGTACGGCAACTTCAAGACTAATACTGCACAAAAAAATACACGACGACTTTATAGCTCAGCTTGTAGATAGGGCAAAGGAGATAAAAATAGGTAATGGATTAGATGAATCTGTTGAAATGGGACCTCTTGTCTCCAAGGGTCAGCTTGAAAAGGTATATAAGTATGTAGGAATTGGAATGCAAGATGGAGCAAAACTTTTCTGCGGTGGTAAATATTATACTGAAAATGGATGTGATAAGGGTTTTTTCCTTCCGCCAACTATATTTACAGAAGTAAAAGTAGGGATGAGGATTGCACAAGAAGAGATATTTGGACCCGTGCTCGCAGTATTCAGTGTGAATAACCTTGACGAAGCTATTGAAGTGATGAACTCTACAAACTATGGACTATCATCATCTATCTATACTCAGGATGTGAATTTGGCAATGCGAGCAATTGAGCGGATAGAAGCAGGTATAACTTATATCAATGCACCTACTATAGGAGCTGAGTGCCATTTACCATTTGGCGGTGTGAAAGATACAGGTAACGGACATAGAGAAGGTGGATGGACGGTTTATGACATATTTACAGAGACCCAAACAGTTTATATTGATTATTCAGGCGGATTGCAAAAAGCACAAATTGATACTTGGGAGAAGTAAAACACTTTGTATTGATTGCAGCTGATAAAAATTGCTTGACATTGGTTAAGAGTTTAGTAATTTTCATAGAGTTCATTGAATAATTGAAATCTGAATAGGTAAAGGAAGTCTCCGTGAGAGGTGCGACCTTAATTCGGAGCGCTGCCCTGCAACGGTAATCCCGGTATATAAATTATGTGCTGGGAAGCCCGGTCTATTACCTATTTTGATGAGTACCTTCAAGGGAGGGGAAGATGAAGAGGTGCAACCTCAAAAGATCATATCTTCTATCCCGAAGTAATTCGGGATTTTTTATTTTTAATAAATTAGACTCGGGTCTATCTGATAGGGACTTGGGTCTGAATGAGTATGGATGGTTTCCGTGACCCGTGTAAAGTTTCGGATAGTTAAAAAGGTCGGATAGATAAAAAGGAGGATAAGATGTTTAGTTTAATGCTTATTTGGGGACTGATGACAATGGATACTTTGGCAAGTATAGATAGTTTGCAGTATCCAATATATGAGATGGACGAGATTGTAGTTACTGCTACTCGCACGCCGAGGTTACAAAAAGAGATATCGCTGCCAATCACAGTCATTACAGAAGAAGAGATAAAGGGTATTAATTTGAAAGATATAGGTGATATAATCGGGTACGGGTTATCGGCTAAAATAGAGAAATATGGTGGAATGGGGGCAGTTTCCAGCATCTTTATGCGTGGTCTTTATTCGGCTCATACTATGGTGCTAATAGATGGCAGACCTGTTAATTCTCCATCATTGGGTGGTGCAGATTTATCGTGGATTTCAGGGGTCGGGATTGAGAGGATAGAAATTGTCAGAGGTCCTATTTCCAGTCTTTATGGTGCTAATGCACTTGCAGGGGTAGTTAATATTATTACCCATAGTAAGCCCAAAAATAATGTGTCGCTTTCATATGGGAATTGGAATACTTTTATTTCCAGTATGGAAAGTGGTAAATCGTTTGGTAATCTTACCAGTATTGTTACTGGTGCTTATAGGAAATCGGATGGCGAACGCGATAACAGTGCCCATAATAGTAAAGAGCTTAGCGGCAAGGTTAAATATAAGTTAGGAGTATGGAATTTTAATTTACATACCGGCTTTTATCAGGGCGAGACAGGTATGCCAGGTGTAAAGCCCGCATCTGATACTATGGAAAGGAACTTATCCCAGAAAAGATTGGGTAATAATGAAGTTTCGTCGCTTTATGATAATAGCAAGGATAATCGCTTCTTCTCTACTGCGGGAGTTAATTTTCATAATTTGAAGCTTTCGGGTTTTCTTAATAATTGGGAGGATGATGCACACAGAGAATGGATTGACTTAAACTGGGTTACATTTCAAGAAGAACGGCACAATGCAAATGATAATCACAAAACAAAATCGTACGGAATAGAACTTGTAGATACTCGTAAGCTATGGAATAATCTTATTACATATGGTGCCAGTTTCAATAAAGATATATTTGAAGCAACATCTATTGATTCTAATCTTACTACAGATTCTTGTTTGCGAACTCCTTGGGATGCGGACCGCGAAACTAAAGCTATTTATTTGCAGGATGAAATAGAGATTAGGAAAGTTAGAGCCACTTTAGGGATAAGATGGGATAGTACTTCTTACGATACTTCTGGGTTTGCACAAATTAGTCCCAAGACTTCTATTGCTTGGAAGTTTATAGAGGGTTCAAAACTCATAGCAAGTTATGGTAAAGGATTTAGGACACCTTCTCTAAATGACTTATATTGGCCATCTGACCCATTTGCAGAAGGTAATCCTAATCTTAAACCCGAAAAAAGTGAGAGCTATGAAGTTGGCATAGATAGGGTGTTTTTCAAGAAGATATTTGCAGGTATTTCATTATT
>JACQXS010000037.1 GCA_016208615.1 Candidatus Stahliibacteriota bacterium
TCTCTTTTACCAGCAGATACTTTACCACCTAAAAGCTGTGCCATCAACTGCATCCCTAAACATATACCCAATACCGGCTTATTTAGGCCAAGTAGGCGCCTATCTAATTCAATCTCTTTCTCGTATACACTACTTGGACCACCAGAAAGTATAATCCCATCGCATCCATTAAAGTCGGTAACTGAAATGCTCGGTTCTACTATCTCCGAATAGACTCCCAGTTCCCTTATTCGCCGTGCTATTAGCATCGTATATTGCGAACCCAAATCTATTATATATATCATCTACTTAAATCCCAAGTTCCAAATCCCAAATCCCAAATAAGTTCTAAATCCCAAGTTCCAAGTTCTAATAATCTAGTAATCTAATTCTTATCCATCAATTGTCAAGCATTAACTTATCTTTTATTCAGTATTTATCTTTCATCTTTTATCTTTCATCTTTCATCTTTTATCTTTCATCTTTTATCTTTCATCTTTCCACTTTCATCTTTTATCTTTCATCTTTCCACTTTCATCTTTTATCTTTCCACTCATATACTCCTGTTACTCCACATTTCTCTTTTTCCAGTATCTGTTTAACTCTTTCTATCGTCTTCTGTCCTCTGTCTTCTGTCCTCTGTCCTCTGTCTTCATCTTCACATCCAACCTCAACCGCTATACCACACTCGGAACTTATCTTACGCGGTATAGGAATTACAAGCACATCAAACCCATCTCTTTTTAGCAAACGTGCCCCCTTCATCGCAAAATGTGTAGACGCAAATGTCAATACATACTTCATCTTCTATCTTAATATCCTAAAAAGCTAACAAGCTAACTCCTCATCTTACTCTATTTGCAAGCCCAATAATCACCAACACCACTATCCCAATACTCACTGCTATTATCCCATTAGCCGGTACTCCAGCTGGGCTACCCGCAAGCACAAAATTATGGGCCACCGCAGTCCCCACAAGCATCCCCAAAATACTCATCCCCGAATCCGTATTCCCTTGTCCCGTAAGAATCAGCTGCCTAAATGGACACCCTCCAAGCATCACTGAACCCAAGCCAACAACTATCATACCAAGAAAACTCGCTAAATGGTCTGTATGAGCAATCGGATGCGCACCCATCTTAAACTGCCCTAATAATAGGTTCACACCCAAACACAAAACAAAAAAACCCGCTATGCCCTGAAATAAATAACTATCCTTGATTAAAATCATATCCCGTAGCCCACCTGCAAAACACAATCTTGACCGCTGCCCAAGTACACCGATAATCAATCCCGCACTCAGCGATAGAAGAATAGAAGCATGCCCCGTAGCACTTAGAGTAATAAAGGTCGGGCTTACGAGAAGCAACAAAAGTAAAACTATGGCCAAACTTGGCATCACCCAGCCATTTGTCTTATTTACCTCTTGCGACCTACCAAATGTGAACCCAGTTCTAAGCAACCAAGTCCCGCCTACTATTCCTACAATAAAGCCCAAAAGCCCAATTAAAGCTGTCGGGTCCCCACCCGCCAACCTACCTATCATCCTTATAGGACAGCCCAAAAATACTAACGCCCCTATGGCCACAAAGAGCCCTATGAAAAACCGCAATATAGGTGAAGCTCCCGACTGTGGCTTAAATTCTCTGCCTATAACCGCCGCTATACAGGCACCCAAAATAAGCCCGATAATCTCAGGCCGGATATAACTTAATTTCTCCATCCTATGTAATCCAAGCGACCCCGCTATATCTCTGGTAAAGCATATAGCACAAACCCCCATATTTGCAGGATTGCCATACTTCACAAGGAGTGCAAATAATAGACCAAACACCCCTCCTGCAAATATAACCACCCACGCTACCTTAAATCTAACCATCTCACACCTCCCTTTTTGTATTCATAATTCAGCCCCCTATTTGTCATTCTATTTGTCATTCTGAGTCCCGATTTATCGGGACGAAGAATCTATCTTTCTCTTGAACTTTGATTTGGGATCTGGGCTTTCGGATTTTCTTTTCTGTCCTCTGCCTTCTGTTTTCTGTCTTCTGTTTTCTGTCCTCTGTCCTCTGACCTGTGCCTCCGTAGCATTGTATTTGGTTCTTAACTTTTATCATCCCCTTTCTAATTTCCATTAATTTCTACCTAATTTCCACTAATTTCTATTTGAGTTGTAGTTTTGACATTTGCCCTTTCTTAATCCTTATTACTTACAGATTACTACTTCTTTTAGTGCCTCCGTAGCATCTCTATAAAACCTTCTATCCTTATTTTCATTTGTTCCCTATCTGAGTTGCCAAATGTCCCATCAATACGAAGAGAAGGAACACCCTCAACATCCAAGGCCGTCTTGACCTTTTGGAATTCTGCATTGAAGGGATGACAGAACTCCAGAGCATTATAGACAATTCCCTTGACTTTGAACTTATGTGCCAAATTCTTAATGAGGTCTATTCTCGCAGTATTAGGGGTCCAAATTGCACAGGGTATATGCATATACTTATCAGCAAGTGCTTCCATTACATCAGCTTTTGTCTCATCTACAAGGTCTACATCCTCGTATTTGAAGAACTTTCGTGCCTCGGCACAACTTTCGGCTATAACCACTTCTCCTCCACATTCTTCAATAAGCTCGTAAAACTTAAAAGTAGGCCAACACACGGGCGCCCCTGCCAACATCAACCTAACACCACTATATCCAGCATTCTTATTAACACACTCTTTCATCTTCGCATTAAGAATTTCCAAAAAGATATTAGAATCCCTAACATTCAGCAGAAGGTCAGAAGTAAGGGCATAAAACGAGTCTACTCCCTTTATTGGAGAGGGATTGTGCTGACGAAGATTACAATGTTCAAACTGAAGTTCTCTATTCCTATTGAAGACATGTACCGATTCTCTAATCACATTATCAGATATCTTGTACCCCAAGAATTCCTCTATTCGCTCTCGTAACCTACCTATCTCTGACTTGAAATATCTTCCTGCATCAGGTTCGTCAAACTTCTTAGGTATATCAAAAATGTACATTGGAACCATTTGACTCAGGTATTCCCAAGTCTTCATCTTGCAGTCGCACGGTGCAGGTGTAATAATGAAGTCAGTTGCCTCAAATAGAGGGTCTGTTCTATTTATTTTAAGCCCGAGAATAGCTTTGGGTATCGGACAAAAGGTCTTGGGTAGATACAGCTCACCTGCCGCAAGGTCTTTCTCTGAAAAGGACGGAGCCGTGAAACTATATAGTACATCAGCGGCATCAAGAAGCTCACGAGGTGAAAACATACAAAAGAAGCCAATTAGTTTCTTGCCCGTCCGTTCCTTCTCTTCTACAATCTGTTGAGACCTCTGATACAAAGCTTGTTTCAGCCATCCCATAAGGTCATCAACGCCGCCGAGAGATAAAAGTTCTTCTCTCACCTTCTCGTCTATTATGCAATCCATCTTTCCTCCTTTTTCTCAAACAAATCTTTCCCAATCAATGCTGCTCCCAAGGCACCAACTATCTGTGGGTCCTGCTCAATAGAAGTGAACTTGATTCCAAGAAACTCCTCCAATGCCGTTCTCATACCCAAATTCTTTGACACTCCACCCACAAAAAGAATTTCACTTTCAATACCAAGTTTTTTAGCCATATTCCCTACCCTTGATGCAATCGCTTGATGTAAGCCAGCAGATATATCTTCCTTCTTGGACCCAGAAGCTGTAAGAGAAATTACCTCAGTCTCAGCAAACACAGTGCAAGTGTTATTCACTAAACATGGGGTGCTGGAGTTAAGTGAAACCTCACCCAATTTCTCTAATTCAATTTCAAGAGCATGAGCCATAACCTCTAAGAATCGCCCCGTCCCCGCCGCACACTTATCGTTCATTGCAAAGTCCGACATATTACCATCCTTGTCAAGCTTGATAACCTTGCTATCCTGTCCACCTATGTCAATTAATGTCCTGACATTAGGGTTCAAAAAGTAAGCCCCCCTTGCATGACAAGTGAGCTCGGTGACTGTTTTATCTACAAAATCAAGTGCCACTCGACCATAGCCCGTCCCTACTATAAAAGATAATGCCTCTCTACCAATCCAAGAAGAGTTGAGTGCTTTATCTAAAGCTCTTTTGGCAGACTTGAGTGGATTAGAACGAGAATCCTCAATAGAATACGAGAGAATATCGCCATTCCCCAGGATAACTGCTTTGGTCACCAAAGACCCCACATCTAATCCTGCAAACATATCATCACCTCCTTTCACATCTTTCCAATTTCAACTAATTCCCAACCATCAGACCATCCAACCATCAGACTATTAGACTATCAGACCATTTTCACATCCCAATTACTTTATCTGCTTTAAGCAAACTCTCCGTGATCTCGTAAAAATTTGATACCCTACCTACTTTGACCTTATCCTTCAACCCAAAATAATCCAAACAAGTCCCGCAAATCAATAATTCTACCCCTACTTTCGCCAATTTAACTAAACTTCCCAAAACTTCTGACCCTTCCACAGTTAACTTGACACCACTATTCATAAAAATTAACTTCACGGGCTTCGGTTCTACTTCACATAAAGTAGGAAATAAAACTTTCATTAAAATGCTACCAAGCTCATCACTCCCACTTCCTATAGTATCCGAAGCAATAAAAACAACCATTCCCTTCCTCGTCTTTTGTAGAGGCGAGATTACCTCGTCCTTACATTCCAATACTATCTCTTCTTCAGAAACATTAGAAACCACTCCTTTTGTCGCTTTAACGATGAAATCACTACCATCTACTCGTACCTCTACCTCGCACCCTAAATTCCTTGCCAGTCGTGATACATTTTCAGAAGCCCCTTTATTATCCACAATCACTTCTATCTGCCCACTCTCCAGCTCATCTAACGCCTTTTTAGCCAATACCACCGGCTGAGGACACGCCAGCCCCCTCGCATCTATCCTTTTAATCACACCTCACCTCCTTTCATTTCTTGAACTTCCTTCTGTCTTTCTTTTGTTTGGAATTTATAGTTTGGAACATTGGAATTTGTTTAGAGTTTAGGATTTCGGATTTAGAATTTCTCA
>JACQXS010000038.1 GCA_016208615.1 Candidatus Stahliibacteriota bacterium
ATATATCATCAATACATTCAATCATTGGCGGGTCTTCAAGATTATTTTGCGGTATATACGATAATAGATTCTTAATTAACTCTATACACTCTACTTCAGAATCTATTGCAAAATGAGCAACCCCAGATTTAGTATTATGCACCATAGCACCGCCAAGTTCTTGAAATGTAACATCTTCATGAGTAGCTGCCTTGACTACATCAGGTCCCGTAAGAAACATATAAGAAGTCTCATTTACCATAATCACAAAATCAGTCATTGCCGGCGAATAAACTGCACCTCCCGCACAAGGTCCCATTATTGCTGATATTTGAGGCACAACTCCGGATGCCAACACATTACGCAAAAATACATCCGTATAGCCGGCAAGTGAATCTACGCCTTCTTGAATTCTCGCTCCACCACTATCTTTTAGCCCTATAATTGGACACCCTTGCTTCATTGACATATCTTGCAAATTGGCTATCTTTTCAGCGTATGTCTTGCTAAGTGCACCACCAAATACAGTAAAATCTTCTGAAAACACATAAACCCGCCTCCCGTTTATCGTTCCGTAGCCCGTGATTACACCATCACCGAGTATTTTATTCTTCTCCATATTGAAATCAGTACACCGATGAGTTACAAACATTCCGGTCTCGCAGAAACTATCCCTGTCAAGCAATAAGTCTATCCTTTCTCTTGCGGTTAATTTGCCTTTATCGTGTTGTGCCTTTATTCGCTCAGCTCCTCCACCAAGTAAAACTTGGCTTTTTAGATGGTCAAGATGTTTAATTCTTTCTTCTGCATTCATAATTACCTCCAATTACTTAACTTAATACATATACTCTATAAGTCAAGATTTTTTAAGTCCAACAATAAATAAAAAATTTTAATTGACAAAGAGTAGTTTGCTATTATTTTTATTTTAGATGTTAATTTTATCTATGTTTCTTTGGGGCTTTACCTATACAGATGGGCTTTATACAGATGAGTTTATGCAATTCGGTGTCGGGGCCAGAGCTTTGGGAATGGGCAATGCATTTGCCGGACTTGCCGATGACCCGACCGCTTTTTATTGGAACCCAGCAGGATTAGCAAAAATTAAAAACCGCTCACTATTCCTTATGTACTCCAAAGACTTTGATACATTAGTCACCACTACCACGGCGGCTTTTGTTTATCCTTCTGCATCCCATACACTTGGCTTGGCACTTTATTGGATAGCAGTGCCCTCTATACCTATAACAGACTCAATTCCTGACTCCGGCTATGTGATTAGAGAATGGGTTAATATATCAGATTATATAACCTATTTTTCATATGCCCGTCCTTTTCACTCCATAGACATAGGAATAAATGTTAAAGGGATATTCAGGGATTGGGGTATCACTACGGGATATGGGATAGAGGCAGATTGTGGGTTACTTTCAACATTTAAGGACATAAAATATGGGATTAACTTTGTAAATCTCATTGGAAGTAAAATTTATTGGCAGGATACATTAGCTACTGATGTATTTATTCCTTTCCTCATCAGAGCGGGCTGTGCTTTACAAGAGCAATCTTCTATAGGAAAATTCAATATTTGCTTGGGATGTGATATTAGTCCAGAAAAAAGAGTAGCTCAATTTAGTGCCTTGAATATGGATACATACTTAGGAGCTGAATACTGGTGGAACAATAAATTTGCACTCCGCATTGGATTAGATAAAGGGCTTTTTACAGGTGGTTGCGGAATAGTATATAAGACCATAAAATTTGACTACGGAATGAAATTCCATCCCGAATTAGGACTCGTCAAACGCCTCTCAGGATATATTACTTTCTAACCCTCGCTGGCTGATATTTGAGAAGTTTGGCAAAATTAAGTATATTCATTCAGCTTTCAAGTCCTGGAGCATATATAAGAGCATCTATCTTTTTGATTTCTACCTTATTTTTTGTGATATCAGCCAAAGCATCGTCCAAAAATCTTTTTAACTCTATCTCGGGTAATTCATCAATAGAAATACTTTCTAAACCGATTTTAACCTTTGTTCCATATACTGTTTTTATCCTGCCTTGCATTGTAACAGTCTTTTTTAATCTAGTAACAGCACATTTAACACTGGAATAACCACAATACGTTGCCGCAAGGTCTAACAAATAAACCCCAATTTCCCCACCAATTGCGTGAGCTAATTTCAATGCCCTATTCAGAGCAGGATACTTTCCTTCATGGATAACCCTACATATAAAGGTCTTTAGTTGCTCTGTTGACAATAGCTTTGCCCAAAAGAAAAATGGAGTGTATCTGTTTATAGCACTCTCTAAAAGACATTCTGCCTTCTCTTCATCTAACTTAAGATTTTCGCGAGACTTGTACAGAGTCCACATATCTGACTCTGAGGCATAAGATGTTCTATCATGCTTCCAACTTTTTAAGATTCCAACAACTATTTCTTGTGGAGATTCATAAGGTGATTCATCCCATGCTTTTCTGAAAACTGGTAGATTGGGATCGTCTCCAAACCTAGTAGGAGGGGCACCCAGCAGTTCTGACTCCTTCACATTTGGTGGAAGCATAACAGCTTTGTATCCCGGAGGAGCAGAGATAACCTTACGAATGCCACTAAGCCATAAATTTCGACCTCGTTTAATTTCCCTTTCTATTCTCTCATTAATTATCTTCTGTAAATCTATCGCTCTTATTACCTTTGTCTCCCCAGAATATCTATAATAAATTTCTCCTTCCCTAATTGTGTCACTGGTGTGAGTCTCTTGTTTTATACAAATAACAGGTTTTTCTTCTGATTTTACCACATAGATGAGGCCAAAGTTCTTACCGTTTTGCTCATGTTCGTATGAATGCCATTCTATAGAAGGAGAAAAATGTTCATTCAAATATTGGGTTATTTCGCTTGTATCCTTGTTAGAGAACTTATCATTTTGCAATCCAATCAATTCATGAGGTCTGCTTTTAACTCCAAATATAACATATCCTCCCTTGCAATTTACTAAAGAACAAAACATTTTTCCATATTCTATCTTGTTAGCCCAATTGAAACTTTCTTTGTACTCTAAGATACTACTTTCTCTCCTTTTCATAAGATTAGGGTCGCTCTCCATTGTCTCAAATAACTCCTTGATTTTTTCATCAGAAAACATTCCTTCCTTATTCATAATACTTATTCCTCCTTAAATTTATTACTATTCAATACTTCTCTTAATCAGGAGTTTCCCCATTTTTAGTGGACAAAATCTTCTAATCTATTGTAGGGCAAGGATTTATCCTTGCTTAAATCTGGGCAATTTTGCTCGTGTAAATTTTGATCTGGCATAATTTCATAACCTCATATTTCACTCAAAACCTTCTGAATTTTCTGCTCTATTATTCCAATTAGCCGATTGTTTGCTTCTTTTTGCATATAACCCCTAATGTTTAACAGGTTATTTTCCGTTGTCTATCTATTTCATAACTAAAAATCGCACAAGCTATGGTGACATTGAATGAGATATTAGCCCCTGACATAGGAATATAGCATTTTAGGTCAAGGTGTTTTTGCAATCCATACCGAATTCCCTTACCCTCAGACCCTAATACTAATCCCAAAGGAAAAGGCAATGAAACTTTATTTATATCTTGGGCATCCGTATCTACCACAGCCCCTACTATCCAATACTCATATTCCTTTGCAATAGCAATAGATTGAGATAGATTAGTCACCATAGCTACGGGTACATAATTTTCACCTCCTGAGGCGATATGTAAAACTGTCTCAGTAACCTCGCAAGCCTCAAATTTAGGTATCACTATGGCAAACCTCCCAAAACAAGCAACGGTTCTGATAATAGCGCCCAAATTTTGCGGGTCATATATTCTATCTAAAAAGATAATAGTATAGTTAGCTGGGCTTATTATATCTTCAAAAGCAATGTATTCAAAATTATCTATCTTGGCTATTATACCTTGAAAATTTTGTCCCTGTTCTTGTTTAATCCTTGATAAATCAGCTAATCGCTCTATAGGAATATGGTTTAGGGCTATTAGTTTTTCTATCTCTGGCTGACTAAAACTATTCTTCAAAAATATCTTGGATATGCTTTTAGGATTAGCACTCAGCCTTTCTTTGACAGAATTCTTACCATATAAAAACATACGCTAAATAGTTATTCTTTTAATAGCTGTTGTCTTACCAGATATTTCATCTATATCCAGTATTACGGAATGTAGGTGTTCATTTTTATCTGCTGTATCAAATCTTTGAGGTATTCTATGGGTAAAGTATTTGATTGACTTATCTGGCACTACTCCTATAACAGAGTCCAAAGGTCCTGTCATTCCCACATCTGTAATATATGCAGTTCCACTTGGTAATATTTGCTCATCTGCTGTCTGTATATGTGTATGCGAGCCCAGTACCGCTGATACTTTTCCATCCAACCATATAGCTAACGCTTTCTTTTCAAACCCTTTCTCGGCATGGAAGTCAACAATTATTACTCTTGTATCCAATTTTTCTATTTCTTTAATCGCTGTTCTAAACGGACAATCTACTTGTGGCATAAAACTCTTTCCCGCCAGATTGATTACTCCGACCCTTGCACCCAAAATGGTAAATATTTGAGCCCCTCTCCCTGGAGCAGATTCAGGATAATTAGCAGGCCTGAGAATAGATGGAAAACTATCAAGGTTGGGTATAATCTCTTTCCTATCCCAAATATGATTACCCGATGTAATACAATCTATGCCATATTTTTCAAGCTTATGCAAAATAGGTATAGTAAGACCAAAACCGCCGGCTGCATTTTCTGCATTAGCAATGACAAAATCAATCAACTCTTCTTTTCTTACCTGCGGAATAACCGAAGATGCAATCCTTCTTCCCGGCTTTCCATATATGTCTCCTATAAATAAAACCCTCATAAAAGCGGTAAGCTATAAAGATTAAGCTACTACTAAAAAAGTTCCTCGCTTAATCCTTATTTCTTATTACTATTTATTATTTGGCGTGACTTATAGC
>JACQXS010000039.1 GCA_016208615.1 Candidatus Stahliibacteriota bacterium
ATTGCTAAAACCGTATCATTAGGTAGTCCCACATCATAAACAATAAACGAATCACATTCATTTTTATGGGTTACGCCTATACCTTTTGTTGTACCAAACCATACTGAATCACCTATGAGTTGTATTTTTTTGACCTCGTTCGTGGGCTTAACTTCTAATAATGGTAATATATTACTTGATACAAAAGGGTCACCCCCCATATTAAATCGCCAAACTTTTTCATTATCATCTGTTCCTACCCAAACTATATCACCATCTATAAATAGGGATGAAAAATTAGAACTCGGCACCCCATCCATTTCCGTAAAATTCCGCTTCATGGCTCTATTCTGAGACATTACAGTAATTCCACCACCCCTACAAACAAACCACCAATTACCATACTTATCTAATCCTACTTGAACTACATCATTAGATAGTAAGCCATCTAAATTAGTGATAGCTATAAAACTGGTATCTTTTTTATTAAAAACCAATGCCCCACCACTTGTGCCAATTAATAAAATATCGCGCAAAGATACCATATCATAACAATAAGTTGAGTTCAGAAAACTTGTCCATTGTGAGAAAATAAATAAAATAACTATCATTTGGTAGATTTTAATCCCTGAATTACAAAAGTCAATCTTTTTTTCTTGACGATTTAATGAAGCAAATATAATAATAAAGCTAAGATGAAGCATCCATTAAAACGAATCATATTATCCTATAGAAGTAGATATATTGAGCAACTTAAATCTCAAATTGCACTTGAACCACTAAATGCGTCTTTGCATCTCCAACTTGCACACGCATATTTTCGTATTGGATATATTGACTTGGCAACTTCTTGTTATAGAACTGCTCTTTCTTTTGACTCGGGAGTTAGTTTATCCATACCTCATATAGAACCTAATTTATTTGAGTTTCCCACGGACCAATATGTAAGATATAAAGTAATAGCAGATGCAATCAACTCTAAATTTAAGGAGATTTCCGTATTAGATGTTGGTGGTGGAGCGGGTAGATTAGGTTATTTCTTGCCATCACAAAAATACATTTTGGCAGACCCGAAAGCGAATGGCATAACAGGTATACCTTTGCCATTTGCAGATAATAGTATTGATGTAGTTTGCTCATCTGATACATTAGAGCATATTCCTCGTAATTTTAGAGCTAATTTTATATCCGAAATGGTTAGGGTGGCAAAAATAGAAATTCATATCGTAACCCCAACTATGCTACTCCCTGAATACCCTGACTATAATGAATTCTTTTATAAACTAACAGGAGCAATTCAAACTAAAGAACATATTGAATATGGTGTGCCAACCGTAGATGAACTCCATTCATTAGTAGAACCTTATAAATTAAAATATGAAATCAAACCTTGTGGCTCGTTAATAATTATTGCTTTATTATTAGGGCATCGGTTAATTGACCAAAACAAACACAAGTTAGCTGAAATAAATAGCTATTTTAATAAATATTTTTATAATTCACAGTTCTTAATAGGTATCTTTTTCTTTGGCAAGTCAATGCCTTCTTTTCTAAACTTAACATACTTTTTACTATACCAGATTTCTCTAAACCCTTGCTCCTCTATATTCCCCATAACTAAACAACTTGCACAACAAGGGAGTACATTTCCGTCAGCTAATATTAGACAGAACATATATCCAATTGTGCAGGGATGAGTAGAATAAAAATGTTGTGTTCTTTTATCGTGTATGGCATTAGAATTAAAAAATGCGGTGAGTGTAGATAGGAAAGAATCATAGTTGGTCAAGATACTATAATCTTCCGAAAGTCTATCAACTTCCTTTTTTAGAGTATAAAGTTCTTTTATTTGTTGATTACTGAGTAGTAATGAATTAAGGTCTCTACATGTCCATACAGGAATGAAGGAAATATAAGAGGCGCTACATTCTTTTGTATACTTAATCATTCCAATAATTTCGTGAACATTAAGGGCAGAGATAACAAAATTTAATTGGATTTCGGGAAACTTATCCTGCCTTGTTATATGGATATAATTAAGCATTTCTTTAATATGAGTAATCCCTTTTTCATTAAAAGTAGGGTGAATTTTTTTGTAAGTCTCGGGAGTAGCAGCATGTAGGCTTATACTGATAGCGTTTAGACCACTGTTGATTAATTCATCTGCTTTACTTTTATTCAGAAGAATTCCATTTGTTGTAAGATAACAATTTATTCCTTTTGACCTGGCGAACGCAATAATTTGAGGTAATTTATTATTTAGTAGAGGTTCTCCTAATCCGACAAAGTAGATATTTTTTGTGCCCATTAAAGCAAGGTGAGAGATACATTTTTGTGCTAATTTGAAGTCCATTAGTTTTTTATTTGTTACGGATAAGCGTTCTATATTAGAATTGTGAATCAATGGAGAGTTTATCCAGCACATAATGCATTTGGAGTTACACGCATTACTTACAGCAAGTTGAACTCCTGTCGGTCCTGTTAGGATTCGCCCGGGGATTGTTTTTTGTAGCAAACTATTAGAGAGCTTCCTAATGATTGCGTTTGTTTTATGATTAGAGAGCATTAGAATAATCGCTATTCCCTTTCTCTATTCTATACATACATTCGGTTAATCCGACACATAATGCCTTAATAGTAATAAGGTCATATACTATCATTTCGCCGGAAGTGAATATTCCCATCCATCCCCCTATATACCAAGCGATAAATCCTATCACAAACCCCCGATATGCCGGAGTATTGAGACGATTTAAAATATAGAAGCCACGCCAAACAAATACAACATATAAAAGTACATAAAAAGTTAACCCAACTATTCCCATACAGTTTAATATGGAAGCCAAAGGATTATCTGCCCAAATTACTGTGGAATAGGGGATAGTTTTTGTAATTTCTGTCCCGGGATATACAAAACCAAGTCCAAACCATATGTTTTTTTGGATTACCGTGTAATAATACCACATAAAAGCATGGAGCCGATATCCGAATGTCCCGGACTGTTGAGCTATATCAGTAAATCCCAACCCTGCCCTTTCTATAAGACCTTTAAGCATCAATTGTCCTGTACCATATCTTAACATTCCTATGAATATCATAAAAACTATAAAACCGAATATTAATAGAATAAATTGTAGGCCAAAAATCTTTTTTTTATCCCTTGGCAAGAATAAGAAAATAAGTAAAACAATAACTACTGTTTTATACCATAAAGTTCTGCCAAAAGTGAAAAATATTTCCCCTAATAGCAAAACTGCCCCTATTGCTCCTATAAGTTTTAGCTTTTTATTCCCAACAATCCCAACTAATCCAATCAATCCGAAGCAAATAGCTTCTGTAAAACCGCAAGATATATAAGAACGGCTTAAAGGAACACCTAACATTATAGATTGTTTCATCTCTTCGTAAGCAGGAAATAAATGTAATGCTCCACCCGAAAGTGCCTGTGTAATATACATAACTGCAAAAATAATTGATAGTAGTACCATACCCTTGATTACAAAATTAAGTTGTCTCCTATTTTTGATGCAACATACGGTAGCGAAAAAGAAAAGAAAATAAAAGTAGTCGCGTGCAATCCTAAAACTTAAAAATAGTGGATGCGAATGTCTTATACAAGTAGAAATAACAAACAATAAAATAATAGAACAAAACCCTAATATTGTATATGCACTTATATTTCCAAATATGGATTTAAGATTATCATGTTGAATAAGTACCTTCATTACGGCTAAAATAAGAATAGTCATAAGCAATAAGTCTCTTATCTTAAACATTCCTTTTATTTGTATAACCTCATACGGGATAAGCGAAAACATATTGGGAATTAAAGTCGCTGAGATTAAAAGTATAAATTCAGGTTTCTTAAAAAGTATAGCTAAATAGATACCACCAACTAATATATTGATAACCCAATATTTACTATTACTAATCATCTGTGCAATATATATACCGATGGCAAGAATAAAAATTAGTATCAAAACTTGATATACCTGTGGAGACCACCAGTTTATATAATCCTTTACAAAATAAATCGCTATTCCCAGTATCAAAAATCCAACCCCAATTCCTAATCCAAACAACCTACTCATTCCATATGCTATTACAGAAATCATAAGTAGGATAGCTATGTCTCTCCAAATAGACCTTAGTCTTAAAAGTCCCATTAGTTTATTCATAACTTAAAATAGTTTTACAAAGAAAAGTTATTAATTTTAGCTTTTTTAGAAGATTTAAGAGTGATAGTGGGAGCGGTAATGGTAATAGCCATTAGAAGGGTGTATTGGAAATACTTTATTAAGCACAATCCCCAATAGATGTGCATTAACTCTTTCAAAATTTTCCTTTATATGAGAGAGCATAAATTTATTTGTTCTACCTGCTTCTACTACAATTAGTACTCCATCAATTTTTTTTGATAATATAACTGCATCAGTAACACCTACAGCAGGCGGAGTATCAAATATTACATAATCAAACTTCTCTTTGAGAGTTTCTATTAAGATATCCATTTGATGAGATTCAAGTAGTTCAGAAGGATTAGGTGGTATTTTACCTGAACTAATTAGACTTAAGTTTTCTATTGCTGTGCTGACAATAGCTGATGAAATATCAGTTTCTCTTATTAACACATTGGTAATCCCATTATTATTCTCGAGATTAAAAATTTTTGTCAGAGTAGGCTTTCTTAAATCGGCATCTGCAAGTAATACATTTTTACCCAGTTGTGCCATAGCTATAGCCAAATTAGAAGCAATAGTAGATTTGCCTTCTTTAGGAGTCGCAGAAGTTACGAGGATAACTTTTACAGGAGAATCAGGATTGGTAAATCCAATATTAGTGCGTAATATTTTGTATGCTTCAGATACATATGAAGGACTATGATTAATCAGTAGAGATAGTTTATTAGATTTACTTACTCTTGGAATAGAACTAATTACTGCGAGATTAGTACACAATTGTACATCTCTTGTTGTCCTAACGGGTGCACTGATATAGTCTATAAGAAAAGCCCCTCCTATAGCTAATACTATTCCCACAATCCCGCCTAATAGTAGATTAAGTTTCTTTTTGGGCTTTATTGGTATTTGTGAAGTGCCAGCTCTATCCACTATCCTTACATTAGATATTGTTCCGGATTCAGAAATTTGTGTCTCCTTGTAGCTACTTACTAATAACTCATAAGCATTAGCATTGACCGCTCTTGCCCTTTCTAACTGAGCTAATTTAAATTCTGATGCCGGCAAAGAACAAAGTTTATCTTCGTATTGATTTATTATTTTAGACAGTGCCTTTTTTTCTGCATTTTTAGTACCCAACTCTATTTCCAATTTGAGAATCCCATCTACTAATTCTTGCGATGAAGATAGTGGGTCAAGAGAAGGGATTTGTTTATCTATTATCTTTTTAGTTTCTTCTACTATTTTAGACTTTGTCCCATCAATACTATTTTGTAAGTCAACAAGTTTAGGATTATCTTTACTTAATCCCTGTACTAAGTATAATGAATAGCTGGTTTGTAGGTCTGTAAGTTGTTTTCTTAATAGAGAAATATGGGGAGTTGAAACTTTAGTTATATCATCAAGAAGGGTAGCTTTTTGCTCATTTAATTGTTGCTTAGTTAGAGCTAATTGATTTTGCAATGCATTACAAGAGACCTCACTTTCACCATAAAGTTTGTCAAATTCAGTTAACACTTTTGCTAATTCAGTTGCTTCATCTGATAGTGAAACTATCTTATTCTTTTCTTTGAATTCCTTGATTTTTTTTTCCGATTCCTCTAAATTAGCTTCTGTGATTGGGATTTGGGAGTCTAAGAATTTACATTGCTCTGCAATCCCTCTTCTTGCGGTTGAAAGTTGCTCCTCTATAAAAGCATCAACTATTGCATTGGCAATAGATGCCGCTGCATCAGGGCTACCACTATTTGCATTAACTCTTATAATATCACTCTCCATTATTGGCTCAATGTCTATAAAAGTAAGCAAAGTTTCGCCCGGGCAAATAGAGTTTAGAAATGAAAACTTACTTCCTCTATCTTTTAATATAATGGCTGCATGTTCAGCAACCGCCTTACTATTTAATATTTCACAATAATTCCGAGTATTTATAGTTGGGTAGGAAAATCTTGCCATAGCAAGTTGAGAGGTAGAGACATTTTTTGGCTCTATTATTATTGTAGCCGTAGCACGGTAGACTTTAGTGGCAGTAAAAGTATAGAATAAAGTAGTACCGAAAATGGCTACGAAGATGGCAAGTATTATCCATTTCTTTGTAAATAAGACATATAGATAATCTTGGAAAGCAGTCTCTTTTTCCATTATTTTTGCCTAACCCCAAATAGTAGATAATAGACATTGGCTATAATTGCTATTTGTGAAAATGTTTGCATAGCTTTTGAAAACTTATGCCACATATTCTCGGGAACAATAACTGTATCACCTGGCTTAAGTATAGGTATAAGTTCTGTCTTACCTGTCTTGGTATAAGATTTAAGATTTATATCAAATACTTCGGGTTGCGGATTATTTCTTACGAGTTTAATTTTACTGATATTAGCCGATTCTGTAGGACCGCCCGCAAAAGATACAAGTCCAATAACATCTGTTGTTTTTGGTACCGAATACATACCTGGTCGTAAAACTTCACCCCAAATCTGGACATTTATTTGCAATCCCTTATCTGCACCCAAATAGACATCGTATGGTGAACCGATGCTTTGTGGCATTAATATGGGGGAAGATTCATTAACTTCTTGTCCATAAAGGGAGGAACAAGAGAGAAATATAATAAGAATTCCTATTTTGAATTGACTACTCATTATGTCTAAATATTTATATCAAAAAATATACTTGTCAAGTTAATTTTGAGTTGACAAACATTAAGTTATGATTTACAAAGTATCAGTATTGTAAAATTAACTTTTACAAATGGAAAGGATTGTTCATATAAAGGAGCGAGCGTTTTTATCAATGATTTTGTCTTCTATAGAAGTATATCGGCATGAGACATTGGGCTTACTATTAGGATATGCGGGAATAGATAAATTTGTGATTGAGCATAGTATTCCATATCAGACTGCGGTTAAAGGGTATTCATGGGTCTCACCTAAGCCTAAAATTTCAGACCGTAGGGGACGCATACTTAAACATATGCCCATTAATGTTATAGGGGACTTCCATTCTCATACACAGTGGGGTACTACGAAAGCAAATGCCGTCCCTTCTGGTGAAGATATTGCTGATATGGAGCCCAACAGAGCTTATATAATTGTAGCTGTTAATGATAAAGAAAAGGCTGAACCCTGGCATCAGACTGCCGAAGGTACTATAAAAGGGACTCTTGATGAATATGTTATTGAACTCGGTGCCTATATTCTTGTAAGTAAATTCAAGGCAGGTGCACTAAAAGTAATCTGTCCAAGTGCAACTGGGCTTTCATATTAAAATGAGTAATACATACAAAGAAGCGGGTGTAGATATTAATAAATTAGATAAGTTTAAGCAATATATTAAGAATTTGAATACTAAAATAGGTGGATTTGGAGGGTTGTTTGAGCTTCCTACGGGTTACAAAAATCCAATACTTGTTAGTTCAGTTGACGGAGTAGGGACAAAGCTTAAAATAGCTACCCAGCTTGGTATTCACGATACGGTTGGTGAAGATATAGTCAATCACTGTATTAATGACATTTTAACCACAGGTGCGATACCTCTATATTTTATGGATTACATAGGGACTGGGAATCTAAACATAGAGCAACAAAAGAAAGTAGTAGATGGGATAGCGAGAGCGTGTAGAAAAAATAATATTACCTTGCTTGGGGGTGAGACAGCTGAGATGCCCGGGTTTTACAATCCCGGTGAATATGACCTTGTGGGATTTATTGCAGGGATAGTGGAGAAAGAAAATGTGATAGATGGTCATAATATAGTGGTGGGTGATAAACTTATAGGATTACCATCTAATGGGTTACATACAAATGGATATTCGCTTATGCGTAAAATCATAAATGATAAGGGGCTTAAACTTGATATGTATATTAAGGAATTTGGATGCACACTGGGCGAAGAACTTTTGAAACCTCATATATCATATAAAGATTTGCTTTTACCTTTTATTAAGAAAATAAAGGGACTGGTGCATATTACGGGTGGTGGCTTCTATGGAAATATACCGAGGGTCTTGCCAACGGGGATAGGGGTTAAAATAGATAAGCGGTCTTGGGAAATACTGCCGATATTCAGATTTATACAAAAAGAAGGCAAAATAGACGAGCAAGAAATGTTTACAGTATTTAATATGGGCATAGGAATGATAGTTATTACTGATGACTTATCTATATTAGAACAGATTAAGCAAGGATGGATTATAGGAGAGGTTACAAAAGTAGAAGGAGTAAAAATTGTTTGAAAAAGGGGCTATAAATACAAAATAAAGAGGTGAAGATATGAAAGTATTGAGCTATAGAGTTATGATTAGGGAAGAGCCGGAAGGGGGGTATACAGTAATAGTTCCCTCTCTACCTGGATGTATCACATATGGGGATACAATAAAAGAGGCGATAAAAATGGCAAAGGAAGCTATAGAATTATACATAGAAAGTTTGCAAAAGCAGGGCGAAGAAATACCAACAGAGACTAAAACTTTGGAATATACTGTGATGATGGAGGCGAATGTCTAAACTTCCTGTTCTTACACCGCAGGAAATCATTAAAGTTCTTAAAAAGGCAGGTTTTGTATTAGATAGAGTTAAAGGAAGTCATCAGATATACTATCATTCAGAGACAAAAAGAAGAGTTGTAGTTCCGTTTCATAAGAGGGATTTACCAAAGGGGACAATATTAGAGATTTTGAAGCAATCTGGAATAGATAAACAAGGTCTAAGTAAAAAGCACGACAAGAGAATATAAAATGTATGATATAGCGGTTGTAGGGGCTGGGCCCGGTGGGTCAATGGCTGCCCTCACCGCCGCAAAAGAGGGATGCAGAGTTATTTTAATTGAAGAGCATCCTGAAATTGGTATTCCGCTTGCCTGTGGCGAGGGTATATCAAAAGAGTGGCTGTCAAAATTTGTGGACATTAAACCTTCGTGGGTTGCTGCCACTATTGATGGTGCTTGTTTTTACTCGCCGAGTAATAGGAGTTTTAGGTTAAGTTATCCCCAAGTTGGCTATATCCTTGAGCGTAAGATATTTGACCGTGATTTGGCAAGTCTTGCGGCTGATGCCGGGTGCGAAGTCAGGGTTAATACACGAGCGATTGGGCTTACAAAAGATGGAGTAATGACAAATCGTGGTGAAATTAGAGCCAAAATAATCATTGGAGCGGATGGAATAGAGTCAAAAATAGGAAAATGTGCAGGGATTGATACTCGGGTTAATAAAGCAGATTTTTGGGTTGCTTGTGAATACCTTATGGCGGGTCTTGATGTAATGCTTGGGGAAGTAGAATTTATGACTGGAAAAGAAGTTGCACCGGGTGGATATGGGTGGGTATTTCCTAAGGGCAAAGGATTAGCGAATGTAGGGGTAGGGGTTTATCCGCTGCTGACTAATAAGCCACCTAAATTTTATCTTGATAAGCTTATTGATTGGCGGTTTAAGAAGTATAGTATTCTTAGCGTATATAAAAGTATAATACCATCTAAAATATTAAACTCACTCGTTAAAGATAATGTTTGTCTTATTGGTGATGCGGGTAGGTTAGTTGACCCTATTTCGGGCGGTGGGATTGGGAATGCTTTATTCTCGGGTAGATTGGCTGGTAAGGCAGCGGCAATGGCAATTAAAGAGAATGATATTTCTAAACTTAAAATATATGAAAAGGAGTGGGAAAAAGAGGAGGGTAAGAATTTTAGGTTTAAGTTCATTGCCCGAGATGTATATCTAAAACTTACAGATGCTGACCTTGAACTATTATTTGATTTTGGGGCTAAAAACTTCGGCAATAAGCAGATGACAGAGATAAACGAATTAGAGATAATAAAGAATATCGTCACAGCGAGTCCACGATTCTTAAAACTGGGCGCCAGGTTGCTAAAAGCTAAACTATTTGGAGAGCGATAACCCAAATGAGAGATACAGGATTTTCTGAAAAAGTAGAGAGATGTAGTTGTCAAGATTGCTTGACCTCTTATTGGCAGAGTGAACTCTGCAACTACAAGAAAGCCCAATAAAGTAGGGCAAAGGAGGTTTTTATGCAACTGATAAAGTTCTATGTTTTCCTATTGGGAATTACTTTTTCTGTTGGGAGTATTTATTCTATGAAACCTATTAGAAACTACTCGTGTGTGCCTTCAGATTTCGGTATATTATATAGACAAGTTTCTTTTGAAACTAATGATGGACTTCATCTGAAAGGATGGTTCTATCCGGCGCAGGATACTGTAGGAATAGCCAATAATCTTGTGGGCAGAATGATGGTTGTCTCTGATAGTCTGAAACCGAAAATAAGAGAATATAGCTGCTCAGCAGGCAAATCTCCCACTATTGTTATATGTGATAGCGATGCGGGTAATATGGGTTTTTTTATATTCTATGCTTACCATTATTTCACAAAGGGTTATAATGTCTTTACTTTTGATTGGAGGGGATTTGGTGAGAGTGATACATGGAACATTGTTGAAGACAATCTTTGTTGTATGGAATTCCTTGCTGACTACACTGCTGCTATTGACTTTGTAAAAAGCCAGCCCGAAGTTGATTCCGGGAAAATAGGATTAATAGGTTCTTCTACAGGTGCATATCTCTCATTTGCTATGATTGCATCAAGGGATGATATCTCAGCATATATTGGGAAAGGAATAATTACTTCTTTTGAGGATATAATAGCGAATCTGCATAAGATTACTCCTGATAGAAAAACGATGGCTACTCCCAATTATCCTAAAGAATTGCTTCCATTGCAATCAGCAAGTAGAGTAAAGACGCCAGTATTTTTAATAGTTGGTGAAGAAGACAAAGTAACTCCGGTTTGGATGTCAGAGAAAGTATATGAGAAACTAAATGGTCCTAAAGAACTTTGGATTGTCCCGGGAGCAGAATACAAAGGGGAAAAAAGTCCTGAAATAATTACCTATCCTGAGTTTTTTGTGAGGACATTGGTTTTTTATGATAAATATTTGAAATAGTTATAAGAATTAAGCTAAAAAATCCTTATTGAAAGTCGAGACTTGTTGATAAATCTTGTTTTGGCGAGGGCGGGACTTATAGCTATCTTGGATATGGAAAAGTAGATGATGCGGTTTTTTGATTTTATATTTCTGATGCGTCCTACTCTTTGGGTGCCTGTATGGACATTTTTTTTACTTGGGCTTCATAGGAGTGGGGGAACTGCGAGTTTTTTACATTTTGCAAGAGCATTTATGTTATACACTATTCTGATGAGTGGCGTTTATGTGCTTAATCAAATCATAGATATAGAGTCGGACCGGGTGAATAAGAAGTTATTTCTATTAGCAGATGGGCATATTAAAATAGCACACGCTTGGATAGAGTTTGCAATTCTATTTGTTCTTGCTTGGATACTCGCTATTCCCTATTCATTTCAATTTAAGTTAATTTTATTCTTTTCAATGATACTTGGTATATTATATTCAGCCCCTCCATTTAAGTTCAAGTGTCGTCCTATTTTTGACCTTTTCTCCAATGCTATTGGGTATGGAGTATTGGCTTTTTCGCTTGGCTGGGTGAGAGGGGCACCATTTTCTCGCTCCATGCTCATTTATTCGTTGCCGTATTTTTTTGCAGTAGGTGCTGTCTTCATAAACACTACTATCCCTGATATAAAAGGTGATAAACAAGCAAATGAAATAACTACGGGTCTATTTTTGGGTGAAAAGAGAGCTTATTGGCTATCAACGGTATTTATCATAATCTCTTTCGGGTTATCTGTTTGGTTAGGTGACCGGATATGCCGGATTGCCTCTGTCTGGTCAATGCCACTATTTTTGTGGGCTGCAATAAGGCAGAACTTAAAAACCTGCCTTATATCAATAAGAGTCGGTGCGCCTATGCTGACTATACTTGTGGGGCTTATTTTCTGGTGGTTCATTCCACTTTTAATACTTGTATTTATAGCACAAAGAATTTATTACAAGAGGCGGTTTAATATAATATATCCAAAAATTGTATGACCAATATCAATGAGAGAAAGTTTGATAATTGGGATGAATTGCCCACTGGTAGACGATACTGGTATGAAGTAAGGGGTAAATTTGGGTATACGGCACGATATATAAAAGAAGTAGACAAACAAGGAAGAACTAATAAGTTTTATCAGGAAATATATGATAGTCATGGTAATTTAGTTGAGGTGCATGAAAAATTTCCAGTAGATAAAGGGCATCGCATAATAAGGAGGTAGTATGCAAGTGACAAAAGAGGATATAAAAATTAAACTCACTGATTATTTGAACCATTTTATTAGATTAGAAGAGCTTGTGGATTGGGCAGAAAATATAATACAAGAGGCAGAATATGAAGATGAAACTATAAAGGATGTTTTATCACATTTAGGACTTGCTGATGTGAAGCAATTTGGACTAACATGGGATGACTGCTATGAATACCTTTCTGCTTTGGGGTACAGAGTTAAGGTTGCGGTCTCGTAAATCCATTATCATTGATTTGTCTTGGATTTTGGGATTTGGGATTTGATGATTACATCACTTCGTTTGTTTGGGATTTAGAGTTTGTCCCGCTTTCTTCGGGATCCCGCTGTGGCGGGAGGATTTGGGATTTTTGATATGATATTGTGGATTTATATTATTTTAGTCCCGATAGACATGGGGACTCAGTTTGATAGCGTTATTTTGCAAGGTATAGACTATTCATACGAGGAGAAGTATGAGATGGCTAAAAATAGTTTTAATCAAGCCATAGTTATTAAGCCCGATGACCCGGCACCTTATTTCTTAATTGCCTCGCTTTATGGAATGTATATGGTAGATTTTTCAACTGATTCTATGGAGAGAGAGTTATTTGCCTATTCAGATACAGCGGTAATGATAGCGACACGGAAAATAGAAGCCAAAGATAGTTCGGCGTTATTGCATTTGTGGTTGGCGGGTGGGTATGGAGTAAGAGCTTTTTATCAAGTGTGGAATAAAAAGATTATCCAAGGCATCCAGGATGGGGTGAAAAGTATAAAGGAGTTTTACAAGACTATTGAACAGGATAGCTCTATTTATGATGCTTATCTCGGGACAGCAGGATATAGGTATTTTCAATACAAGTTGCTTTCTATTATACCGGGGTTGGCGAACTCAAATTGGGAATCTGAATTGAAAATGGCAATAAATGAGGGTAAGTATTTCAAAATACCTGCCCTGACAACATATGCTCTACTGCTAATAGAAGAAAAAAGATACAAAGAGGCAGTAAAAATTGCTACCCAATTAATAGAAGAATTCCCTGATTCTCGCACTTTTAGATGGATTAGAGTTAAAAGTTATTCCGGAATGAAGGACTGGAAGCAGGCAAAGTTGGAGTATGAAAAATTGCTGGACCTCACTTTGACAGGCCAACAGAATAGCTTTTACAATATCGGGTATTGTAGGTTAGGACTTGCGAAGACATATTTTAATCTTGGTGAACAGGTTAAGTGTATAAATCAATGTAATGAGATAATAAAAAACCTGCCCGATACTCCAAAGATTAAAGACCTAAAAACTGATGCCCAAAAGCTAATTAAAAAGATTGACAAATAGTTAAAGTAATACTATTTTTGTCATAATTGAGTAAGTGGCGGCGTCGCCAAGTGGTAAGGCAGTGGTCTGCAAAATCACTATACAGCGGTTCGATTCCGCTCGCCGCCTCTTATTATTGGGTAAATACCAAATCACAAATACCAAATTACAAATAAATGCCAAAAGTGAACAGAAATTCATAGAGATTAGTAGAAATTAAATAGAAATTGTTTGCGTCTCCACGAATTTCTATTAATTTCTGATTTTTGAGTTTTGATATTTGAGATTTAAGTTTTGCATTGTATCGTAATATCGTGCTACCAATCATAACTATAGTTGGACGAGAAAATGTAGGTAAATCTACATTATTCAATCGGTTAGTAGGTAGAAGAACTGCTATTACTCATCGTGAACCGGGTATAACAAGGGATAGGAATATAAAAGAAGTTAATCTTGAAGGTACTAATATAAAACTTGTAGATACGGGTGGCTATTATCCTGACGAAACACAGAGCTTAAAATCTAAAATAAGGGAGCAAATAGATATATCACTTAAAAGTGCAGATTTAATTTTATTCATAGTAGATGCCAAAGATGGTATAATGGCTTTGGATAATGAATTTGCAACTTCTGTGCGTAAGTTAAATAAAAGAGTAATTCTTGTAGTGAATAAAATAGATATAGAAGCTCGCAAATCACAGGCACTTGAGTTCTATAAATTGGGATTTAGTGAAGTATTGCCCATATCAGCTATACATAGCGTAGGCATAGATGCACTTATTGATAAGATAAAAGAAATTATATCCTATCCGACTATCAGACCATCCGACTATCCGACTATCACACTGCCCTTAATAGCTATAATTGGGCGTCCTAATGTTGGCAAATCAACTTACATAAATCCAAGAACTAATGCTTATAGATACCCCTGGTCTGCGGCGGCGAACAAAGATTGAAACTGATGTAGAGTATTATTCATCAGTACGAACAAAAACAAGTATTTCAAGATGCGATGTCGCTATACTTATTGTAGATGGTACTATACAAATGACACATCAGGATAAAAGAATTATTGCTGATATTATAGAAGAAGGCAAAGGAATTATCATTGTAGTGAATAAAATAGATATGGACATTGAGTTTTCTGAATTGGCGTTGAGATTTGCAACTTTTATCCCGGTTATCTATATCTCTGCATTGCAAGGCAAGAGGATATATGAGCCCATTAAAGCAGCATTACGAGTGTGGAAAGCGAGAAAGCAAAGGGTATCAAAGAAAGAATTAGCCGAATTGCAAGAATTGAAGGTCAAAACAAGGATAATTAAGATAACTCAAATAGGTATAGAGCCACCTACCTTTCATATCAGGTCAGGCCGCAAACTAAAAACACAATCCATAAGATTTATAGAAAAAACAATACGCTCAAAGTTTAATTTTATAGGTTCGCCTATTAGAATAGATGTTTCAATGAGATTGGCTAATCAAAAGTTAAAAAGTAAGAACATAAAGAAAGATACTAATATCCGTAGAAGAAATCCTAATATCCGTAGAAGAAATCCTGATGTCCGTGAAAGAAATCCTGATGTCCGTAGAAGAAATTCTGATGTCAGGGGAAGAAATCTCGGAAGGCATAGAAGAACTGTAAGATGAAAGTATTTTATCTTTTAACTTGACAAAAATGTGTTTAGCACTATAAATAAAACATAGAAAGGGAGGTGCAAAATGTATAAAAATGTGTGTATATGGCTTTTTGTTGCCACCCATTTATGTGCGGGCGAGATAGTAAAGGAAATGAGTTTTTCGGTTGATGCTCTCTTTTTTAGCAAGGTAAATGAATATGATGTGATTAGTATGATAGGGTCGCAAGGTATGGCGGGTAATATAGGGGCACCCGGGCTTCCGCAGATTAATAAGTTAATTTTATTACCTCCCACAGCCAATGCGGTGAAAATAGAAATTATCAAATACATATCAAAAGAGGTAGAGGGTGAGTATCTTATTCTTCCTATACAACCACCTGCTTCGGATGAAAAGGTATCTAATTTTGTATCTCCTGACGATAAGATTTATGGCTCTATTAGTCCTTATCCTGGCAAATTAGCAGAACTTATACGAACATCCTCAATGGGTGGGTATCGTGTATGCCCAATAAGGATTTATCCAGTAGAGTATATTCCTGAGAAAAGGGAGTTGAAATTGTACACAACGATAGAAGTAAAGATTACATATGAAGAAGGTAAAGTATCGGCAAAAAAATGCACTAAACAACAAGTGGAAGTATTTCAGGATATAATCAAGAATAGATTACTTAATCCCGAAGACCTATATCGCTGGAGTCCACCTTTAGGAAGCAAACAGAGTGAATGGGAGTATGTAGTAATTACGGAACCCGCCTTTGTAAGTGCATTTCAGCCATTAGTGGATTGGAAAACACAAAAAGGAGTCCCATCTATTATTGTGACTACTGATTCTATCTTTGCAAATTGCTCAGGAAGTGATAACGCGGAAAAGGTGCGTAATTTTATTGTGGACGGATTTAATAACCATGGCACAATTTGGGTACTCCTTGGAGGCGACCCTTCTGAGACAGATGTTCCTATTAGGGATAAGGTGCCGACTTTTTGGACAGACCCTTGCCCTACTGATTGGTATTTTTCGGATTTAGACGGTAACTGGAATGCAGATGGAGATAATACTTATGGTGAATATACTGATAATGTGGACCTATATCCGGATGTATTTGTGGGACGAGCAACTATTGGTAACGCAACAGAGGCAAGTAATTTTGTGCAAAAAGTACTCAATTATGAGAAATCACCTCCAATGGGAAATTATATTACAAAGATGTTATTGGTACAAAGCTTAACTGCGTCAAACAACAAAAAGGAACTTTATGATAGCATTGCAATGGTCACCCCTGGCTATTTTCAGATAAGTAAGCTTAATATTCAAGATATGTCGTTCACACCGACCCAGGTTTGTGATTCAATAAATGCTGGTGTCCATTTTGTCTGTTTTACGGGGCATGGGAATGCATCAAGTTGGGATTGTGGGTCAGGCAGTATGAGTTCAAGTAATGCTTCTGGGCTAACCAATGGCAATAAGACTACTATTTTTCATATAGAACCTTGTTATACAGGTAATATGACTACAAATTGTGTTACTGAGGCGTTTATGAATAAGTATCCGGGCGGTACAATAGGAATTATGGCATCACTAAAAAAAGGAATAGGAACACAGGGAAGCTATCCAGGATTTCTTTGGTGGGGGGATGCATATCTTAATGGCTTCTTTAAGAATCTGTTCTTAAATAATATCTATTCACTGGGCGGGACTGTAACAGCTGCTAAAGGGGATTGGACTGAGTATGCTTATGCAGAAGATACTAATGGTAAGGCGTGGCGACATTGTATGTTCACATATAATCTACAAGGCGACCCGGAACTACCGCTTTGGACAAATACACCGAAAACAGCGGCGTTTGCATACCAAGTAATAAATGGTACAGATTCGGCAAAAATTGTAATTACTATAACTGATTCGGTAACAAGCAATCCAATAAATAATGCATTAGTCTGTATGCGTAAGCTTGACCAAAGTATTTATAAAAGAGGTAAAACAAATGCTTCAGGAGATGTTGATTTTTATGTGCCTCAAAGTGCAATCGGGGATAGTTTTAACTTTACAATTACGGCACATAATTACTTGCCTTATATAAAGTCAACAGATGTTCCAGTAGAAGAGACTGAGTTATGTAGCGAGTCAAAGTGTTTGCTATTGCCTATTCATCCCGACCCATTTAATAAAGTAACAAAAATAACATATATCTTAGCCAGACAAAGTAAAGTTAAGTTACAGGTTTATGATGTGACAGGCAAACTGGTTCAAGATTTAGTTTCTGGAATACAAGAGAAAGGATGTTACACAATAGAGTGGGAACCCAAAAATACCTCATCTGGTGTTTATTTTGTACGCCTTGCAACAAGAGACTTTGCTACTACAAAGAAAGTAATTCTTTACTCTCAAAAATAGGGCGTAATAATACAAAGCATAAAAACTAATACTCGTCTGATTGATATAGAAGATTGGCAATTCAAAATTAAGAGAGGGTTCAATATGAAGTATTTTATATGCTTTTTTTTATTATTAGGGTGTTCTAATGAGAGGGGAAAGCTTATTATCTTTCATGCAGGCAGTCTTGCCAAGCCCATAAAAGAAATGGCAGATGAGTTTGCCAAACTTCATCCCGGCATAGAGATTCAGCGTGAGGCAAGCGGTAGTAGGATGGCGGCACAAAAAGTATCAGAGCTTAATCGCCAAGCCGATATTATTGCCGTATCGGATTTTTTAGTAATTGAAGAACTCTTAATGCTTAAATATACTGGTTGGTATGCAAAGTTTGCAATTAATCGGATGGTGATTGCTTTTACTGACAAAAGTAAGTATAAAGATGAGATAACTTCAAATAATTGGTATAAAATACTTACCCGTCCGGAGGTGAACTATGGTAGAAGCGACCATAATTTAGACCCCTGTGGCTATCGGACTTTAATGGTATGGCAATTGGCGGAATTGTATTACGGAGAGAAAAACTTATCCAAATTATTAGATACTCATTGTCCACAAAAAAATATCAGACCCGCAGAAATTGAGCTTTTACCACTAATTGAGACAGGAGTTTTGGATTATGCATTTCTCTATCTATCTATCGCTAAACAGCATGGATTAAAATATGTAGAGCTACCACGAGAGATAGATTTAAGTGACCCTACCCTTGATTCCCTATATACAAAAGTGAGCGTAAAACTAAAAAATTCCACCGTCCATGGTGAGCCAATAGTTTATGCGATAACAATACCTAATAATGCACCCCATTCTAAATTAGCCGTAGAGTTTGTCAAGTTTGTATTAGGTGCAAAGGGGCAAGAGATAATGAAAAATAATGGCCAACCGTCCATAGTACCGGCTGCTATTATTGAGTGCGAACACACATGTAATGAAATATCCAAAGTCCCGAGCGAACTTATGGGTCAATAAATAGTTTAATAGTTGACAAAATGTATTTAGTACTATAAATTAAAAATAGAAATGCTGAATTCAATCAGCAAGAAGGGGGAAAATGAGTACTATGTCAAAACAGTTTTGGGAAGATTGGGAATGGGAGGTTAAAAACCATCACACATTGGTTAAGAAATATCCCAATAAGTGGATAGCAGTTATAAATAAAAAGGTTATAGTAGCTAATAATGAGGAATAGGTTAAAAAATTAGCAATCCATAAAAAGCAGAGAGATAATATACCTTACTTCTTTATGGATGATGGAACTCATGTCTATTAAAGTTAAACTATATTTCAAATTATCTCCAAACATTGAACTTTTAGAAAAATGTCCCACTGATTATAGGATTTAAAGATTTACTTGAAAATGGTGAGTTCTATGGCAATTATAGTAAGAAAGAAGCATGGATAGAGTTCTAACTATAAGAAAGTAAATATATTAGGAGGTGTACTATGTATAAAAGCAAATTGTTTTTCGTGGGTGTAAGTATTTTTTGTAGTGGAATGGCTTTTGCGGAAGTTACGATAAATCGGGATGACCCCTACTTACGAGAAAAGTCTATTGGCAGAGAGCTTCTTCTCGATAGTAATAAAGTAGAGACTGTTGGGATAACTGATTGGCAGATAACTATTATTCCCAAAGACCCATTGATTGCTGGGCTGATGTCTATACTTTCGCCTGGGTTGGGACAGATTTATTGTCAAAAGTATGTCCGTGGAGTAGCTTTTCTTGGGGGCGAAATAGGGTGCTTTGTCTTGGCAAGTACTATAGCAGGGGTTAGGAACAAGGAATATACCTACATAGTGACGGATGAAGCTGGTATAGACCATAAATTGACACGAAGCGAAACTATAAGTAACTGGGCTGACCTTACAGAACTTGAAAAAGGATGTGTAGTTGGCTTAATCTTGTCTGGTGTAGGTGTACATATTTGGAATATCATAGATGCTTATTATCTTGCACAAAAGCACAATAGAGAGCATTTAGGCTGGCTTATGAATATAGATATGCAATTAGGGTATGGAACATCCCGCCCCGGCGGTGATAGAGAAACTAATCCTTCATTAGGAATTGGAATAACAACAAGCTTTTAGTCTTTATTCCAAATAATACATTAATTGGATATAAAATTAAGTGATGATTGGATTAATAGCATTTATATTTTTGCAAGGTGAGTTTCTAATATGTACAACTGTGAACAGGCAGTGGAATCCGGCAGTTGCGTTTGATGGAGAGAAATATCTTGTAGTGTGGGAAGACGATAGATTAAGTGATTCTACTGATATTTGGGGACAATTTGTTTCTAAATTTGGCACCCTTATAGATACGAATTTCCCTATTTGTGTTGCAAATAGCTATCAGATAGAGGTAGATGTGGCATTTGGAGATAGTAATTATTTGGTTGCATGGAAGTACATCGAAGACTGCAGTATTTGGGGACAGATAGTTTCACTGGGAGGTAAGATTTATGTTAGCTAACTCTCTATTAGAGCGGGGTATTAATCCTCTCTCTTAATAATAGTAGCCATACTAACGCCACCGCCCCCACAAATAGCGGCAATTCCAATTTCTTTATCCTGTTGTTTTAGAGCATTATATAAAGTAATTAGAATTCTCAATCCTGAAATTCCTGTCGGATGTCCAAGTGCAATAGCACCGCCGTGAACATTTAGCTTACTCCTATCCCATTTAAGCACTTGCTCATTCGCCAGAACTTGAATAGCAAAAGCCTCGTTGACTTCTATAAAATCCATATCCTTTAGTGTCATCCCTGCCTTATCAAGAGCAGCAGGAATAGAAATGCTTGGCCCATCACCCATAGTTGATGGCTCTACCGCTACCAAAGAATAAGCGACCATAGAAAATAATGGCTTAAGTCCCAACTCTTGTGCCTTGTTGCGTGACATAACTACAGCCGCACAAGCACCATCACTCATCTGACAAGCATTGCCAGGGGTAACTGTCCCTCCTTTTCTGAATACTGTTGGTAGTAGGGCTAATTTTTCTATGGAAGTATCTTTTCTTATACCTTCGTCGCGAGAGAATATAATTGGCTCTCCTTTCTTTTGAGGCACTTCAATAGGCACTATCTCATTATCAAACCATCCATTTTCCTGTGCCTTTGCTGCTTTAAGGTGACTTTCGGTTGCAAATTGGTCTTGTTCTTGGCGTGAAATTTTATACTTATCGTATAGGTTTTCGGCTGTCTCACCCATTCCTACATTACATAACGGGTCTACTGAGTCAGCCCAGCCATCTAACAACTTTTTATCCCCAAATCCAAATCCCTCCCATCTTGCACCTTTCAATAGATAAGGGATAGTACTCATTGAATCAAATCCACCTACTAATGCAACTTGAACCATGCCAAGCATTATTTCTTGGGCTGAATGTATAAGTGCTCTCATTGCAGATGGGCATGCCATATTAATAGTTTCTACAGGCACATTGACAGGAATGCCACCTTTTACTGCTGCTGTTCTTGCCGGATTTGGTCCATTCCCTGCTTGACGACAATTACCCAAAATTACATCCTGTATATCATTACCTGTTATATTAGCCCGTTTGAGTGCTTCTCTTATAGCGACTACTCCAATATCATATGCAGGCATATTTTTGAGCGTACCTCCAAACTTGCCAAGTGGAGTGCGACAGGCACTCACTACTACTATATCTTTAAGTTCCATAATTCCTCCTTTAATCCCGTTCCGCAAGGAAACGGGACAAATTTTTATACTGTGTCACCCAAAATATTTCGCTGCTTCTTTTTTATAATAAGAGAGTTTTTGTAATTAGGTAACAAGGCACTCGGTATTTCAACAGGGATATATATTCTAAATAAGTCTTCCACAGTCAAGAATTGAATTCTATGTATCTTTTTTCTGAAATATACAAAAACCCCTTCCTTTGTTGCTTCTTCTATCATTCCTTGGGTTGGTTTCTTAAATGTTATTAGAATACCCATATCCGCTGATTGACTTTTCATTGTTCCTTTTAAATCTCTCACCATTGCTGGGCTTACTTCCTTTGTCCCTTTCACTTGAATTATACCTTTTCCTACTTGGCTCGGTTTAGATGGGTCGTGAAAATTTATAATCCCATCTACTCCCTTATCTCCTGTCTTTCGTTGCGAGTGTGTAGCATCCAATTTTGAAATACACCATATCTGAAATTGGAAGGGGTCTTTTTCGGCAAGCTTCTCGGCAGAATAAGTATCTTTTGGCTCACCATCTATTTCAAAATTAGTTATTCTGCTCTTTTTAAGTCTCTTAGAAATAACATCTATAGCAAGATAAGTTATATCTATTCCTATCCATCGTCTGCCTAACCTTTCGGCTACTGCAACAGTAGTGCCACAACCACAAAACGGGTCCAATACTAAATCACCTTCATTACTACTTGCCTTTATAATCCGCTCTAATAAAGTTTCAGGCTTTTGGGTAGGGTATCCTAATCTTTCTTCAGAGACATTAATTACAGGTTTTACTTTTGGATCATCCCAAATATCTCTTAAATATACATCTGCATAATATCTTCCTTCTTCATCAACTTTGGGACTAAAAAAAGGTTTCTCATAATAAATTTTTTCTTTTATTGGATTAAAATAGTACTTATTAGACTTTGTGTAGAAAAGAACAATGTCGTGTTTACGACCCCACCATTTTTTACTTATACCTCCTGTCCTATATCCCCAACTGATTTCATTTCTAAAATTTTCTACTCCAAATACCGCATCCATTAAAAGTTTAAGATAATGACTTGCAGTTGGGTCACAATGCAAATATATACTACCAGTGTCTTTTAATACTCGTTTCATCTCTAATAGTCTTGTCGCCATCATTGATAAATAAGCCATCATAGAGTATTCGTCTAAATAACTGCGCATTGATTTCATCAGCTCTATAAGTTTTTGACCCGGCTTCTCTTTTGTAATATTGCCTTTTATTAAGCCGTCATAATTTTTTTGTGCTTCTATTCCCCATTTCCAAGTATCTTTAAAAGTCTCAATTTGAGCTGTTGCACCCTTAATTTTACCTGCGGAAGGCTGAAAAATAATATTGTAAGTTTTACCACTCTTAAAAGGCGGGTCTAAATAAATGAGGTCAACAAAGTTATCAGGAATCTTATCTCTTAAAATATCTAAATTATCACCAAAATATAGTTTGTTTTTCAATTGCTGTTCCATTAACTATGCGACCCTACTTTAGAATAGATTATTGAAGCTATACATAGTTTAGCAATGTCACCAGGAATAAAGGGCAATATGCCGAGGGATATTACAGTTTTGAATCCTGTGGGCAAGAATAATCCGAGTTGCAATATGCCGAATAAATAAATTATCCCAGTGCCAACTATCATAGAAAATATAATCCAATTGAAACTGCTTTTGTGCCGAATAATAGCTCCCACTACGGTTGAGGCGACTATAAATCCGATAAGGTAGCCGCCTGTTGGTCCTAATAGTCCAATACCACATGCAAAAATAGGTATCCCAAGACTGCCAAGCATAACATAAATTAACTGAGCTAACCCACCATATATTCCTAACATTGCCCCACCCAGTAAGACAAATAGTGTTTGTAATGTTATGGGAACAGGAGTACCGGGAATATGAATTTTTACCCACGCCCCAAAAGCAGTGAACATTACAAAACTTATCACCCAAATTATAGTAGAAATTGTCCCTGTCCTAATAACTTCTCTTTCCAAAACTTTAACCCTTTCCATTTATGCCCCCTTTTTTTTGCTTGTAGGTTCAAATATTCTCTGACCATGTTAGTCAAGTTGATGTTCTTTTAAAATGTTTTGCCACTCTGTAATATGAATTTCTTTTATCTCTGTTGAGTTTTTAGCGTCTGTAATTAAATTTTCTGTGTATGCTTGGATGAAATTTTCGTAGTCATCAATGAAACGCAAATAATATTTCAAACTGTAATAAATTCCATTGGCAATGATTTCTAAACCGGTGTCCTTTTTTATTTTCAGAATGAATTTGTTAATGTATTCTTCTTCCTCTGCGGAAAGAAAATTCTCTTTTGCGGTCGTCAAAAAGTAATAGCGTTTAATAGTTGTCCCCTCTGATTTTTTAACAATGTCAAAAATTAAATTTCTGTCAATTGGAATTTTGTGTTTGATTTCAACCATTTCAAAAGGTGTTCCGTCTGCGTTCCATATTTCAATGTCACCGTAACCGTGCTTGTCTGAAGAAGTATGAACATTGAGAAGTCCCAACCTTTTCCCCTCGTATCTTTTAATTTCTCTGAAAAGTTGTTGATAGACAGAATAAATTGCAATAACAGGAAGTCGTGAGCTTAATTTCATTTCAAAATGTCTTTCCAACATTTTGAGAACGCTATTAATGTTGATGATGTCTAAAAAGTTTGCTGATTTAATCGTTCCGTCAAAAACCATTTTATGTTGTAAGGAAAGTAGGTGCAGTTTTATGAAAATGTAAACCAAGCAATCTTTCGGTTTAATTACTTCATTTTCAACTGCGTCAAATATTTCTAAAAAACTTTTCTTTACTTCTTTATCTCTGATTTTCAAATTCTTTCCCGCTGTTTTTGTCCATTTGATTCTTTCTCTTGTAGCAAGCGTTAAAAAAGAAGATTCCTTATTAGCATATTTCGGAAAATATTTTTTGAAGAAAGGCGCAGTAACTGTGGTATCTAAACTTCTTGCTGAATAGCCACCCTTAAAGTCAGTTCGATGCAAACGAATATCTTGTTTAGGCTCGGTGATTTTTTTCACAAGAGAAGTAACTAAAGCAGATACCAAGGATTTGTTTTTGTCAATTTTGTTGATGAGCATGTCAACATTGGAACTGATGATTTCGGGATATTTTATTTCTTTTTTAGAGTCAAGAATTGCAACTGCCATTAAAAGTAATTCTTCTAAAATTTCTGATGGTGTCATATGAATAAATCAAGTGTATAAGATGGAACTTCAGCTAGTCGCTGTTTTGCATATTCAATATATTCGGAGTGAATTTCAATTCCGATGTAATTTCTTTTTAGTCGCTTTGCGACAACTGCTGTTGTTCCCGAGCCCAAAAACGGGTCAAGCACTGTATCGTTCTCTTTTGTTAAAAGTTTTATCAACTCTTGCACTAAAAATTCAGGATAAACTGCTGGATGAACATTTCCTTTGATTGTTTCTACGGTTGATTCTATTACATCTTTCCGAATAGAGTTACCGTAGATTTTAATTATTGTAAATCCTTTAGTTTCTATTTGTGTCAATCGTCCTCCTGCTTGTCCACCGTAAGGCAATGCGTGTATACCTCTAATTTTCATTCGGAAGCTTTCAAGTTTCCCTTCCTTTACTTCTCTGATTACTTCATATAATTCTTTTCTTGCTTGTTCTTTGTTTTCTGGTGAAAGATTAGATTTTTCAATGAGTTCAAAATATTTTTTCCCAATATCATTACCTGCTGTCTTTTTGCTTCCGTTCATATATTTGTCACGGTATTCCATAAAAGCGTCTTTGTTGAAGTAGTATTCGTTTGATTCATCAACTTTTTTTTCATTGCCAATACCATTTCCGCTACCGTATTCTCGCTGTTGAAAATAGGGCGGACTTGTAATTACCAAGTCAACGGAATTTGAAGGAATGTCTTTTAAAACCTTGTTACAATCGCCGCAGTAAATTTTATTCAGGTCTGTATTTGTCATTTTTTCACTTCTCATTATCATTATCGTATTTTCCATTTCTCATACTCATCTTAATTGCCCGAAATTGTTTGTCAAGTTCTTTTTACCTCTCTCTTACATTTTTACTAAAAAAGACTTTGACAATTAAGAGAGGAGCAGTAAATTATAAACAAGTATGTTATTTTTCTGTATATTCATAAGCATTGAGACAATGTCTCTTGGAACGCCTTTGAGGATGAAAAGGTTGCTACTCACTACTCCAATGAATGTCTATACATTTACTACGCAGTTTGAGAGGTATGAGGATTTTTTTCTTGCTCTTCCTTCATTGCAGATTAAGAATGATACTCTATATTATATGGGCTCTTCTAAAGTATTAGTTTTATTGGATGGGGTGCCTGTTTCATCAATTAGCGAAGTCTGTTTGCCTGCGATTGAAAAGATAGAAGTAGTAGCACAAGATGCGTCTTCGCTTTATGGCAAGTATGATGCTGTGATTAACATTATTACTAAGAGCCATGAAGACACTACTTCATATTCTTGTGTTAAGTTATACAAAAATCCAGACCACCTGCAATTTGAGTTGGGGCGTCAGTTATTTAAGGGGATTGATTTTTATCTCACAGGTGATATGGATTCTACTTCACAATGGAGTACTAAACTTGGCTATACCAATAGATTTGCCCAATTCCAAGCTTATTATAGTAATAATTTTATCCTTCGCGGCTCACTATTCTCTAATTTTAACTTTTGTGTCAAAAAGGATTACTTCTTATTAACTGATTTATGGACATTAAGAGGGCATAAAATTTTAGTCGGTACTGAGAATATAAGTGCCTTCTTTGTTCAAGATTACTGGGAACCGTATCCTCTTTTATATGTTGTTCCGGGCGTAAGATATGATACTACCTTTTATCCTAAACTCTCTCTTGGCTATATTCCTCGTCTTGATATGACTATTTTTGGGTCTGCCACTTCATCCCAAGTATTACTTGGAATTAGAGTGTTTGATTCAAGTATTTCTGCCTTCCGTTCTGATGGGAAATATGGGGTAGAGGCAAGATTTATTAGTCCCTGGATACGGGACTTTAAGTTCACCTTAGCGGGTTATATACCTTCATTATTAGATTGTCAGAGTATCAGTATAGCGGACTATTTTACCGCAAGTATTGAATATGGGCGTGGATTTAAGGGGAATGAATTAGGAGTATCTGTATTTGGCGATTTACACAATTTGCGTCTTGAAGTCAAAGTGATAGATATAAAGATATTCTATAGGATACAACAGAGCTTACCCTCATTTGGGCTTTTATGGGAGTTTTGGGATTGAGTTTATTAGATGCTGAAACAAGTTCAGCATGACAATTTGTTACCCTGAACTCACATTGTGTCACCTCCGATAGGAGTCCGAAGACTCCATCGGAGTCCTTCGGACATGAACTCGTTTCAGGGTCTCGCGATGTGTTGATTATATTAGATTCTTCACGGAGATTGCCCTGAACAATATATAGAGATTCTTCGCTTCGCTCAGGATGACAGGTGAAGGGTTCAGAATGACAATTTGTAAGTTCAGCATGACAATAGACTAAAAGTTTAAGAGTTTAAAAGTCAAAACTACAACTCAAATAGAAATTAGTGGAAATTAGAAAGGGGATGATAAAAATTAAGGACCAAATACATTGCCACGAAGGCACTCCCGCTTGCTGCGGGATTTTCAATAAGGCACAAAGGGACACTAAAAAGTCAAAAGTCAAAGTTCAAATTACAGTAATTACCACTTTTTCAGCAGTCTCAAAACTTAATTGTTGACAAGTAGGATTTTGTGTGTATTTTTAGAACTTAGTAAATGAATAACAGATTGCAGACTATATACGATATTACACAACGATAGGTTGCAATTTTAAATGAAGAGGAGGAAAAGTGGGAATATTTAAGAGAAAAGATGATTTAAGTCCTATTTACAATAAAATAGAGCAGTTAAATGACCGGCTAAATAGACTTGAGTCCACTTTTAGGGGATTAAGGATACCAAAAACAAAGCGTGAAGATTTAAGGGTAGGTGTTTTTGTAGATGTTCAGAATATGTTTTATGCTGCTAAAAAGCAACACGAGGCACGGCTTGATTATGTAAAACTTTTACACCATATAGTGAAGGGTAGGCGACTTATATCTGCCATAGCATATGTGATAGAGAATCCCGAAATTGACCAGACGAGTTTTTTTTCCCTTTTATCCCATCACTCATTTAAGATTCGGAAGAAGCCCCTAATCCAGAGAGCAGATGGCTCACAAAAAGGAGATTATGATATGGAAATCGCCTTAGAGATACTAAATTTTGTTGACCAACTTGATATTGTAGCCCTTGTCTCTGGTGATGGTGATTTTGTAAGTCTTGTAGAGACAATAAAAATGAGGGGTCCCAGAGTAGAGGTGTATGCCTTTACTCAAAATACGGCTCTTGATTTGAAGGAGGCGGCGGACAATTTCTTCCCAATAGGAGAGGACCTTTTATTTAGACAATGAGCTACTATAGTCATAATTGTGGTGAATTAAGAAAATCTAATGTCGGGACAGCTGTAAAATTAGCGGGTTGGGTAAATTCTATTCGGCATCACGGGAAGGTAAGTTTTGTAAATTTGCGTGATAGATATGGGATTACCCAGGTAGTAATAAAAGAAGATAGCTTACTTGAAATAATCAAGCCAATAGGTCACGAGTGGGTTCTAAATATAACTGGCATAGTAGTTGCAAGGCCTGAAGGGATGGTGAATCCAAATCTGCCTACTGGCGAAATAGATGTAGAGGCAACAGGAATTGAAATTATTTCGGTTTCTAAAGTACCACCATTTGTTATCACAGAAGAGGAAAAAGCAAGAGAAGAATTGCGGTTAAAATATAGGTATCTGGACTTGCGTCGTTCACCAATGTCAGAGGCAATTATATTTAAGAGCCAAATGTATCATACGATTAGAGAATATTTGCATAAGCGTAGGTTTGTAGATATAGAGACACCTATTTTAGGACGCAGTACACCGGAGGGAGCAAGGGATTTTCTTGTACCGTCAAGGATGCAGCCTGGCAAATTTTATTCTCTTGTGCAGTCGCCCCAGATTTACAAACAGCTACTTATAATAGCGGGCTTTGATAGATATTATCAGTTGGCAAGATGTTTAAGGGATGAAGACCAAAGAAATGATAGGCAACCTGAATTCACGCAACTGGATATAGAGCAATCTTTTGTAGAGGAAGAGGATATATTTGCTCTTACAGAAGGATTGATGAAAAGTATTTTTGAAAACTTGCTGAATATAGAGCTTCAGATACCATTTAAGCGGATGGAGTATAAGACAGCGATTGAAACATACGGCACTGATAAGCCGGATATTAGGTATGGGATGACGCTAATAGATGTCACGGATATTGCCAAAAAGAGTGAGTTTGAAAAGTTTAAGGACAGAGAGAAAGTAAAAATTATAGCGTGTGAGAAAGAATTGAGCCGTCGCGAGATTGAGGGACTTGAAAATATAGTCAAAGGATATGGGACAGAGAGGTGCGACCTCAAGTTATTTTGGCTAAAATATATTGATGGTAGTTTTTCTGGTCCTATTAGCAAATTTTTCAACCCAGATAGGATGGCGGAGCTTAAAGAACGGATAGGAATAAATCAAAATCTAACGATACTATTTACTGCTGCATCTGAGCCTCTTGTTTCGGTGGCTCTTGGAGCTGTAAGGAATGCGATTATAGAGAGAATCCCAAATCCTCCCGCAAATGCGGGATCCCGAAAAAAGCGGGACAAATTCCAAATCCCAAGTGAAAGGGGATTGCAATTACCTGAAAGCAAACCTAAAGGTTTGCCCTACACAACGCCACTGGAATTTGTGTGGGTTACCGATTTCAATATGTTTGAGCGTGACCAAACGAATCAATTAGTCCCGGCCCACCATATGTTTGTAATGCCTAAAGAAGTTGGACAATTAGATATGGACCCTGAAAATGCTCTTGGGAAGCAATATGACCTTGTGCTTAATGGAGTAGAACTTGGGAGTGGCAGTATTAGAGTACACAAGCGAGAGATACAGGAAAAGATTATGCAAATTATAGGACTGGATAAAGAGAGAAGGGAAAAGAATTTTGGTTGCCTGTTGGAGGCATTAGAATATGGGGCGCCGCCGCACGGAGGCATTGCCTTAGGACTTGACCGACTTGTCAAAGTCCTGTTAGATAGAAAAAGTATCCAAGATGTGATTGCATTTCCTAAAACTTTAACCGGAGTCGGATTATTGGAAGGAATACCATCAGAAGTAGAAAAAGCACAATTAGATGAACTATGTATTAAACTGTAATATCTTTGAGTGAGTTACAATTATAGTGAGATAGGTTCAAGTGCCAAAGTTCAAGGGTTCAAAAGTTTAAAGGGAAGATAGATTCTTCGCTATCGCTCAGAATGACAAATAGGGGCTGAATTAAGAATAAAGTTCAAATGTCAAATGTCAAATGTCAAAGTTTGGGGTACTTTAACTAATGAACCGATTAAGAATCTATCCTGACCCAGCACTTAGGACTAATGCGAAAAGGGTAGAAGATTTTGATACCCGGCGATTGGATTACATAATTGGGATGATGGAAAAGATAATCAAAGAACACAAGGCAGCAGGACTTGCAGCTAATCAAATAGGAGTAATAGAACAGATAATTATTATTAGTGTAGAGGAAGAGATTATCCTTATTAACCCTGAAATTATAGAATATAAGGGCAAGGAAACTAAGGAAGAAGGATGTATTTCATTGCCCGAGACAGATGTTGAAATAGAAAGGTCAACTTTTGTGGTTGTAAAAGGGGTTGATGAACGCGGGGAGAGAAAAATTATAGAGGCGAATGATTTAGTAGCCAGAGCTTTACTCCATGAGATAGACCACTTAAATGGGGTGCTTATTATAGATAAACTATCGCCTATTAAGAGGGTGCAGTTTGATATGCAATGGAAGAGGGGGGAAAATGAAAAAGGGAATTCATCCCGAGTATTTTGAAACTACTATAACCTGTGCTTGCGGGAATGTGGTACATACCAGGGCAGCGAAAAAGGATATGAAGGTAGAAATTTGCTCTAAGTGCCACCCATTCTTTACAGGTAAAAGTAAGTTAGTAGATACGGCGGGCAGAGTAGAAAGGTTTGAAAAGAAGTATAAGAAATAAGCCCTATATTAGTTAAGGCAATTGAAGTTCATAAGTCAAAGTTCAAAAGGAAGATAGATTCTTCGCTATCGCTCAGAATGACAAGTAGGGGGCTGAATTATGAATAAAATTCAAGGTTCAAAAGTTCAAGAGTTCAAGAGAGAAAACCTAAATACGATGCCACTAAATCACTCCCGCCCCCGCCAAAGCGGGATTTGTCAACAAGTCGGGATTTTCAATAAGGATTAAGAGGGAGAGGGAAAAGGCACTAAATTACATAAAAAGTTAATTTTTACTTGACAAATGGGTTTTAATAAGTAAAACAAATCAAAGATTGAAATTGATTGAAATTAAGAGGAAATTATAGAAATTAAGCTATGAGAAGATGAGTGTTTAATATGTTAGGGGTCGGGTTACCCCTTGGAAGAGGTACGACCTCAAGAGGTGCAACCTCAAGAGGTGCAACCTCAAGCTGTGGAATGAGGTGATGAGTATAAGGATTAATCCTGTCGGTGACGGGATAAGGTCCTTCCGGTAATACTCTAATTTTCATTTCGCATCTAATTCCAAAAATATTT
>JACQXS010000040.1 GCA_016208615.1 Candidatus Stahliibacteriota bacterium
CAATCACTCCCACTCTTTTTTCTCCTTCCCTTAATTTATCTGCCAATAACCGCAAAGTATCTATATTAGAGGAAGGTATTTCAGCTACCAAAACACTTATATCTTTTACCCTCTGCTTTTTACTTAAAATTTCAGGCACTAACCCCAGTATTTGAGTTTGTTCAAATTGAGATAGTCTATTTTTTAATCTTGTTTCGCTTTCTATCAAAGCATTTACCTTTTGTTGGGTCTCAAAAACAGGAACGCCGAGTTTGTTTGAAATTGCCTTTAATTCACTCTCATATTTGTTAAGCCATTGCAGGGCATAATCACCTGTAATCGCTTCTATTCTCCTAATCCCTGCATGCACACTACTTTCAGCGATAATTTTCAAAATCCCTATCTCCCCTGTTGCCCTTATATGTGTTCCGGCACACAGTTCTGTTGATATATCTCCTATTTGCACTACTCTAACCTTTTCACCATACTTTTCGCCAAAAATAGCTATCGCCCCTTCTTTTACCGCTTCTTCATAAGAAGTTGCAGATATTTCTACTTTTATATTTTCCAATATCCAATTATTTATAAGATGTTCTATTTTCTCCATTTCCTGTTGTTCAATGGGCTTAAAATGTGTAAAATCAAACCTAATCCTATCTGGCTCTACTAAACTGCCCTCTTGATGCACCCAGTTACCCAAAACTTTACGCAATGCCGAATGCAAAAGGTGGGTTCCGGTATGATTACGCTCTATTGCCTTCCTACGAGATTTATCTACCTCACAAATTACATCATCCCCGCTTGCTGCGGGATTTTCAACAGTATTTATATTCCCTCTTTTAAGTGAACCGAGATGGACATATAAGTCACCTAATTTTTGAGTATCCGTAATATCAAATTCTAAATTATCATTGTATATTCTACCACAATCACCTACCTGCCCACCGGACTCAGCATAAAAAGTAGTCCTATCCAGCACCAGCTCAAATAAAGAAGGGGATTGGGGATTAGGGGTTGGGGATTGGGGGTTACGCCATTTGACAATTTTTGCTTTTGTAGTCAAAGTATCATAGCCCACAAACTCTGTATGATTGCACTTAAATACTTCTCCGCTTGTTGCGGGATTTGCAACCTGCCATTCCACATCTTTGGCTTCAAATTTAGAAGCTGTTCTTGCCCTCTCTTTTTGCAATTCCATAAGCTTTTCAAATTCAAGTTTATTGCTTTCAAATCCTTTACCCTTGGCAAGTTCATATGTCAATTCAGGCGGGAACCCATATGTATCGTATAACTTAAAAATATTTTCACCCGAAAGAGTGCAAGTATTAGCTTCAGAAATAACTTGATTAAAAACTTCTGTCCCTTTATCCAGTGTACGCAAGAAGTTTTCCTCTTCTGACTTGACAACTAAAGATACGCTTTCCCTACGCTCTATAAGTTCAGGGTATTGGTCTCTCATCACCTCTGCCACTACCGGCACAAGCTTATAAAGGAACGGATTTTTGATACCCATCTCGAACGCACAAGTCTGTGCCCTTCTCAAAATATGCCGCAAAAGGTAGCCACGCCCTATATTAGATGGATAAATCCCTTCAGCTATGGCAAAGGTAAGTGCTCTTATATGGTCGGCAATAATATTAAAAGTAGTTTTGTTTTCTTCATATTTCATACTAAAAAGTTGCTCTATCTCAACAATGATTGGCTTAAATACTTCTAATTCAAAAAGTGATTTCTTGTTCTCCATCACTAATGCCAGTCGCTCAAGCCCTGCCCCTGTATCAATGCCCCTATTTTTAAGTGGCTTGAGAGTACCTTCCGGCGCTGCATCATACTGCGGGAAGACTAAGTTCCAAATCTCTATAAATCTATCACACTCGCAACCGGGCTTGCAATCCAGCTTACCACAACCTACTTCTTTACCCAAGTCATAATAGATTTCACTACACGGGCCGCAAGGTCCTCTACCACCTGCGGGACCCCAAAAATTATGCTCTTTACCTAATTTGTATATTCTTGAGTCAGACATTCCGATTTCATTTTTCCATATATTATAGGATTCTTCGTCCTCATCTAAAACACTAATATAGAGCTTATCTTGGGGTAAATGGATTACTTTGGTCACAAACTCCGCAGCCCATTCTATGGCTTCGTGCTTAAAGTAGTCACCAAATGAAAAATTACCCAACATTTCAAAAAATGTAAGATGCCGCAAGCTTTTGCCTACTTGCTCAATATCACTTGCCCTTAAACATTTCTGACACGAAACCACACGAGTAAAGGGAAGCGATACCTCCCCACTCCACATTTTCTTAAACTGCACCATTCCTGCTGATGTAAATAAAAGTGTTGGGTCGCCAGTAGGAATAAGCCCAGCACTCGGCACTACTGTATGACTACGAGCAGAAAAAAACTCAATAAATAGGGCTCTTAGTTCTTGTAGGTTCATTATTTAACAAGTACATATTCGGCAACCGCCTGTGATTTGGGTATATATAAATTATCTTCCATCAACCCGCGAATATGCATTTCTATTGCCTTATACATATTTCGTTCTGTTTCCTTACGAGTGTTGCCTGTGGCTATACAACCTGGCAAATCAGGCGAATAAGCCGAATAATTTCCATTTGCTCTCTCAATAACTATAAGAAACCGACGCATAATTATCTCACCCCCTTTTTCTTTAATTGTGCTTGCTTCAAGATACTATTTAGAGTACCGGGAGCTAAATCGTGATTAAGATGACCCGCTATAGTTACCCTTCCCGGTTTCATATGATGCTTATATTGACGATGCCTTCCTTTTATCGCAACAAGATACCACCCGTCAGATTCTATCAGTTTAATAATCTCTCGGACTTTCATAAGAAGAAATATCCCTTGTCCCCTATCCTACCATAGACCTTGTTTTTGAAAAACCCAATAAATAGCTCTCTTATTTCTTGTAGGCTCATTTTACTTTATGATAATTTAATTTACTCTGTAATTTTTGTCTTGTCAAATAGTTTTTGCTTGACACTCTATTATTTTAGTATAGATAGATTAGGAAGGGGGTTAAAAATGGAAGAAGCGAAAAAGAAAGCAATAGATGAGGCGTTAAAGCAGATAGAGAAGCTATTTGGCAAGGGTGCTGTAATGAGAATGGGGGACAGCGAGGTAGGTGTATTTAAGGATGTAATTTCTACTGGCTCACTTACATTGGATTCTGCATTAGGAATAGGTGGCATACCTCGTGGCAGGATAACTGAGATATACGGACCCGAAGCATCAGGCAAAACTACGCTTGGCTTACATATTTTGGCCGAGGCACAAAAAAGTGGTGGCGTCGGTGCATTTATTGATGTAGAGCATGCCCTTGACCCTTTTTATGCCAAAAATTTAGGCGTAGATACTGATAATCTGTTAGTCTCACAACCAGGGACAGCAGAGGAAGCATTAGAGATAGCCGAGACTTTAGTTCGCAGTGGAGCTATTGATGTTGTCATTATTGACTCTGTGGCAGCCCTTGTCCCGCGTGCCGAGATAGAAGGCGAGATGGGCGACTCGCATATGGGATTACAGGCAAGACTAATGTCACAAGCGATGAGAAAACTGACAGGTGCAGTAAGCAAAACTAAGGTCGCTATTATATTTATGAACCAGATAAGACATAAAATAGGAGTAATGTTTGGCGACCCCACTACTACACCTGGCGGATTGGCATTAAAATTCTATACCTCTGTAAGATTGAATATAAGGAGTGCGACACAAATTAAGAAAGACGACCATCCTATCGGTAACCACATAAAAGTGAAAGTAGCCAAGAATAAATTAGCCCCTCCTTTTAAGGAAGCAGAACTGGATATCATTTATGGCAAGGGTATCTCTAAAGGAGGCGAGTTGGTAGACCTTGGAGTTATACATAATGTTATAGAAAAGAGTGGCGCTTGGTTCTCTTATAAGGGTGAAAAAATAGGACAGGGTAGAGATGGAGCTATAAGCTATCTTGCCCAACATCCCGAAATCAGCTCAACCCTTGAAGGAGAAATACGCACGCTTATTGGATTAGGTTAATTTTTGAGGTAAGAGAGAAAATTTCTTATCAGGTTATTACAAGTTCTAATGAGAGAATTTTCCTTCTACTAATATATCGTGTCCAAATTTTCTAATCTTAATGGCATTTAAGGTCAACGCTTCTTGTATATTTTTAATGCCCAAATCTCCGATAACAGGTACACCATTACCAATAATCTTAGGTGCTATAAAGCAATACACCTTATCTACAATCTGCCTACTTAATACATCAGTAAATACTTCTTTCCCGCCTTCTATGAGTATGCTTTGAATCCCAGTCTTGGCTGCTCTTTTTAGCACTTCTAAAATATCCACTTTTCCCTTATCATTAGGTTGGATTTGCCATACTTCCGCACCTTCAATCTGACGGGGCATAAAAGCCCCTTCTACCCGACTATTTTTAAGTGTCGCAATTATACATCCATTGCCTAAAATTTTTGCCTCCCTTGGAGTTCTTAAATTAGAATCCAATATAATGCGTTTGGGGTTTTTGCCCCTAACAAGTCTAACCGTGAGGGAAGGGTCATCGGCAATAACTGTTCCTATACCCACCATCACCGCATCTACCTGTGCCCTTAAACGGTGCACAAACTTACGCGACACTTCACTTGTTATCCATTTTGAACTTATCCCGCAGTAGCCACCGCCGAAGCGGGACAAGCGGGATGCTCTCTTCGCTCCATCAGCAATTTTACCATCAAGTGTTATAGCGGCTTTTAGAATAACATACGGGAGACCAGTTTTTGCCCATTTAATATAAGCAGCATTTAACTCACTTGCCTTGTCTGCAAGTTCGCCAACTATTACTTTAATTCCTGCATCTTTTAATTCTTTAATTCCCTTGCCATTTACCCATACTGAAGGGTCAATTATACTTGCGTGTACTTCTTTAATACCTGCTTTTATAATGGCTTGAGTACACGGTGGCGTTCTCCCCCAATGGCAGCAGGGCTCAAAATTTACATATAAAGTAGCACCATCAGTATTCGCTCCTGCCCTATTTATAGCCACAACTTCTGCATGTGGAGTGCCTGCTCCTTTATGATAGCCAGTGCCTACTATATTACCCCCTTTAACTATAACTGCACCTACCATAGGGTTAGGCGAAGTTTTACCCATTCCACAACTCGCCAATCTTATTGCTTCACGCATATAATCAATAGACATTTTAATCTTTAAGCAAATACATCTTCTTACTCAATGCTCGTTCGCCTATTTTTAGTTTAACAAAATAAATCCCACTTGCCAGTTTATTCCCGTAGGCATCCCTGCCATCCCAAACCACTTTGTGGAAATCACAATTCCCAATTCCCAAATCCCAAGTTTTAACTACTCTGCCTGCCAAGTCATAAATTATTAGAGATGGAGACCGAAGACCAGATGAAGGCTCTTTGACTTGTTGGCTTTTCTTCCCAAGTCTTATGTCTATAGTCGTGCTTTTAGTAAATGGATTGGGATAATTTTGAGAGATAAACATTGTAGTTGGTGTTTTATAAGTTTCTTCTACTGCAATATGCCCTATAGGTTTAAGGAACGGGTCGCCAAGTAAAGTCATCCCATAATGCCATGAAAGTTCATAGGATGTAACGGTATCAGCCGTAATGTAAGTGAACCACTCCTTAAATGCAGTACCAATAGTCTTCCCTTGTGAAAGTGGCTGATAAAAGTAACTAAACTCAAGCATACTACCGGATTTAGTTGACCCAATAGCCCCTACCCCATAACTCTGGTTAAAAATAGCCCTTCCGCCCCCATATTCGTATTCAGTATATCTTGCATAAGAACAAGCAAAATGGTTGTAAAAATTGGCGGGCGGGTCCTGAGTCACATATTCAGAAGAGTAATAATAATCATAGTCATTATGATTATTATAGTCAAATATATGTCCCCCGGGCCAAGAATGTGCAAATACTGATACCCATGCTCTTATCGTATCTAATCTTACTCTGTAATCACTTGCCCGAGTAGTGTTGGGATCTGCAACTACAAGTGTATCAGGATAAAGAATACTAACATCTTCTGCCCAAAAATGTGCTGAGGGCTCCCAATCATCATCAACATACACGAGTGCACGATGCGTAAGTTCAATAGTATGTTGCCGATAGCTATGGTCTTTAGAGAAATAATTCTTTATTTCTCCGATTGCGTTACTGTTACCCGTTTGGGGAGTTAATCTGCCGATATATATTTCTGGCGAAATAGTACCAGAGTGAGCATCGTAAATACTATCCTGTCCCGGAATTAATGTATCTCCCTCATGTCTTAATGTATCAAGCCAATTCCCATTAAGGTCCATATAAAACAGGTCAATAGGCCATTCGGCATATCCATATCCACCGTAGTCCTCAAAATCATTTCCTATCTGGAACCATGCCACGGGTAAATCACCAACAAACAATACCCCTTCAATATTATCAGTAGCATACAGGTTTTGAAGAAATGACCGCAGATTTTGTGGCGTCCCACCTGCAATTTTGTAAGCACTTACAGTATATCCCTCTGATTGCAAATCAGTCATCAATTGCCCTATTTCGGTAGCTATATTATCCGCGATAGTAGAATCTATAAGAATGGCGACTTTACCTCCTTTCTGCTTACCAACAATCTTTTGACTTAACTTGCAATAAAAATTAGTACTATAAGGATGCGCCGAATTCCATTCCTTAAATGTACCGGGCTTGGAGCCGGGCGGACCTGACCAACGAAGAATTTTAACCTCTTCTTGCTGTGTCCCTGCCAATAGAAACATAGGCACAAATAAACTAACTATACCTTTAAACATACGCACCTCCTAACTTTTTCTTTCCCCAAATATAGCTGTACCAAGCCGAATCATATTGCTGCCCTCTTCTATGGCTACCTTATAAGAATTAGTCATCCCCATAGAAAGATATTGCAGCTCAACATTAGGAATATTGAGAGCTTTAATTTCATTAAATATCTTCCTTGTCTCTATAAAATAAGGACGAGCAGATTCAGGATTACCTGACAGAGGCCCCATTGTCATTAGCCCCATAATCTTTATATTTTGAAGCAATGCCGTCTCTCGTATCAAAGGCAATGTATTTTCAGGTAATACTCCACTCTTTTGGGGTTCACTGCCACTATTTATTTCTATTAGTACAGGCATAATTTTACCTATACTGGCACAACGGGTATCTATCTCTTTTACCAATGCTATAGAATCAACCGTTCCTATCATATCAAAAATCTTTACCGCATCCTTTACTTTATTTCTTTGCAAATGTCCTATCAGATGCCAAGTCCCATTGCCCAGTTCTTGCTGCACTTTACGAGCCTCTTGGACATAATTTTCGCCTATAATAGAAGCACCCGCAAATATTACTTCTCTTATTTCATCAATAGTTCGGGTTTTAGCGGCTACCACTATTTTAACATACTTGGGGATAGAAGACCGCAACCTATTATAATTATCCACGATGTTCATCTCACTATATTATTACTTTAACTTAAAAAATAGTCAAGTTTTTTTGCTCGCCGCACTTTTTTTCTTGAAAACTTGTATTTTTTACTTTATATTTGAAAAGTGAAGATAATAGTAATTGTAGTTTTGGCTTTTGTTCAGCACTTATTTGCCCAAGATGTATATCTAAAACTAACAACCGGGCAACGAAAAAAGGTAAATATAGCCATATCATTTCAATCAGAAGAACTTAAAGCCATAGCAGATGAGATGAAAAAAGTCATCAAAGAGGACCTTATTTTTTCACTCTACTTTGATAATATAATGGACACCACGATTACAGATGAAAAGACAATATTTCCATCTTTGGCATCTGAGGGAGTATCTGCATTTATTAAAGCCGAAGTGGCTATTAAAAAGGGCGATACTATTGCCACTGTTGAAATATATGATGTCTATATCAGGCGTAAGATTAGTGGCGAAAAGTATATTGTTCATCAACCTACGATTAGGCGAACTTGTCACCGCATTTCAGATGCTATCATAAAAGCACTTACAGGTGAAAATGGAATAAGCCAGACAAGGATTGCTCTTTCTTTTAAGCAAGGAATGGATAAAAAAATATGTATTGTAGATTACGATGGACAGGGATTTGACCAAATTACTACGGGTAAAGGACTACACCTTTCACCGCGATGGATTCCAAATAGCGATGCCATAACATATGTCGCCTATAAAGAAGAAGATATGTGGATTTATAGGTTTGATATCTATACAGGGAAGTTAGATATACTTTCACAAGAGAGAGGCATGAATATAGGTGCGGCATGGTCTCCTACTGCCAAAGAATTTGCTCTTATACTTACTAAAGACGGGAATCCTGAAATTTATACAAAAAGTGGTAATAAAATACAAAGACTTACAGTGGATAGGGCTATAGAATCATCTCCTACTTGGTCGCCCAATGGGAGAGAAATATGCTTTGTCTCGGATAGGAGTGGTGGGCCACAAATTTATATTATGAGCAAAGATGGCACTAATGTGCGGAGACTTACTTTTAGAGGAGGGTATAATACTTCACCGGTCTGGTCTCCTAAGGGCGATAGGATTGCATATGTGGCAAGAGAAGTAGATGGCACATTTCAAGTCCACAGTATACTTGTGGGCGGTGAGGGCGATAGTTATTTAACATTTGAAGACAATAATGAAGACCCATCTTGGTCGCCAGATGGGTTGCATTTATGTTTTGTCTCAGATAGAAAGGGTAGGTCGGAATTATTCACAATGCATTGGGATGGCTCAGGACAGAAAAAAATAGCTTCAGCAGGTGACGGCTGTTATACACCAAGCTGGTCATATTAGCTTTTTAGGAATTAGCTTGTTAGCTTTTTATGGGAAAAATATACCAGTTTAATGAGCTGCCTTCTACGAATGAGTTTGCCAAATCTATATCAAAGGAAGCGGATGAATGGACAATAGTAATTGCAGATAAGCAAACCCAAGGCAAGGGTAGGCTAAACAAAATCTGGTATTCCCCAACAGGAGGGCTATGGTTTTCAATAATCCTGCGACCACAGAATTTTTTAGTCCTCCCATTATGTGTAGGAGTGGCAGTTTGCGAGACTATAAGAGAGCTGGGGCTTAAAAATGCACAGATAAAATGGCCCAATGATATACTTATTCATGGGAAGAAAGTAGCCGGTATCTTATCTGAATTTGTTGTAGCGAAGCCCCGATTTCATCGGGATAAACTCCAATCCCGCTTGTCCCGCTCCAGCGGTGGCTCCGGCGGAGATGAAGGGACAGTTATAGTGGGAGTAGGTATAAACTTAAATATCCGTGAGTTCCCTAATGAAATTGAAAATACGGCTACTTCACTTTTATTGGAAAAGGGAAAAACATATGATAAAGAGAAGGTATTTGACCGTGTGAGGAAAAGAATAAAAGAGAAATATACCCTGATAGAAGCCAACAAACAACAAGAAATAATTACAGAATTCAAATCCCTTTCTATTACCTTAGGAAAAAGAGTTAAGATAGAAACTCCTAATGGATGCTTGGAAGGTAAAGCGATTGATATAGACTCTAACGGAGCACTCATTTTGAAACTACCAACAGGAAAGACAGAGAAAATATTTGCGGGTTGTAGCGAAGCGGAAATCCCGCTACCGCGGGACGAATGTGTCCAATTATGATGCAAAATAGAATAGGAACAATCCAAGTTTATACAGGAGACGGGAAAGGCAAAACTACGGCCGCCATCGGACAGGCAATTAGGGCTACGGGACATAGATTTAGGGTTATTATGCTACAATTTATGAAAGGCAAAATTAACTATGGCGAACTTGAAGCTGTAAAGCAGATTACAGAATTTACTATTGAACAGTATGGACGACCAGACTTTGTAGATAAAGATAACCCAGCAAAAGAGGATATCACATTGGCAAAAGAAGGATGGAGCCGTGCCAAAGAAGTTATTCAAAGTGGCAAATACGATATGGTCATACTTGATGAATTAAATGTGGCATTAGCTTTCGGACTTATAGCGATGAACGAAGCAATAGAGGTATTGAAAAATAAGCCCAAACATTTGGAACTCATAATTACAGGAAGATATGCAACCAAAGAGATATTAGAGCTTGCTGACCTCGTGACCGAGATGAAAGAAATCAAACACCACTACCAAAAAGGAATACAGGCAAGAGAAGGAATAGAGTATTAGAAGAGTCTCCTTCGCTTAAATTTGTATCCCTTACCTTATCCGCGGTTATTAAAAGTGATACATAAATAACCGGAATACCCGACTGTATGAAAGGTTCGCGCACGCGTATGAAAGGTTCGCGCACGCGTATGAAAGGTTCGCGCACGCGTACGAAAGGTTCGCGCACGCGTACGAAAGGTTCGCGCACGCGTATGAAGGGTTCGCGCACGCGTATGAAAGGTTCGCGCACGCGTATGAAAGGTTCGCGCACACGTATGAAAGGTTCGCGCACGCGTATGAAAGGTTCGCGCACGCGTATGAAAGGTTTGTACGCGTGTACGGACAATTTGGTCAGATAAACAAGGAGGAGCAGAATATCTGGCTAAGAATTAACTATTTTCTGTTGGTTCAAATTTTTTAGTCCATCCCTTTGCACCTAATCGTTCAAAGATAGCCCTTGCTTTGTCTAAATATTTGGAAGCTTTGTCTTTCTCTTTGTTTTTTAATTTTAATGCTGTCCCAAAATAGTAATAAGTTTTGGCTTCCTCGTATGGCATTTTTAACTTTCTAAATACCTTTGTTGCGGAGCTAAAATTTAACTTCGCTTCATCCCACCTATTTTTAGCCGCATTAAACCTACATAGTAGCAAAAAAACTATTCCTTTCTGCTCCACTCCTTTTGCTAATTTTAGAGCATTCTTAATATGAAAATCCGCCTTTTGAAGATTATTAGTTGCTAAACATTGTTCAGAGTACATTATTTCATTTTCTATTAACAAATCTGGATTATCTCCCTTATTCGTAATTTTGCCTACAAGTTCTAAACACTCCTCAGCTCTATTAAGCTCCTTTTTCTCCCTATAAATATCGCTCATCGCCAGTAAGGCAGAGCATTTTGGTAACAAATACTTGATTTCTTCTGCTACTCGCAATACTTCATCACAGTATTTAAGAGCTACTTCATATTCTCCTAATCTACAATTTGCCTCTCCAAGAGCTAAAAGAATCCAGCATTGGGATTCTCTTGCCATTATTTGTTCGCATAGAGAGAGCGAGGAAAGCAACACCTCTATTGCTTTAGAAAAATTGCCCAAGGATATGTGTATAGTTCCCATATACCGAAGTGTAATTACTTTAATTCTTTTATATCCTATTTTTTCTACTATTTCCAGTGCGGGACTAAAATATTTCATCGCTTCACTGTAATTATCTAATGTATTTCCATATAAAGAGCCAATATTAGCAAGGCAGTGTGCTTCTGCTCTTTTATCACCTGTTTTTTTAGCTATTTCTAAGGCAGCGAAAGTATATTTTAGGGCTTTCTTAAAATCCCCTTGTTGATTATATACAACGCTAATATTACTAAATACTTTGGCTTCCGTCTCTTTGGCATCCGTATTTTTAATTCTTTTAAGCGAATCCAAAAAATATCTCATAGCGTCATCGTATTTATTTTGAAAACAATAATAGCTCCCAATATTTGTAAGTGCATTAGCTTCGCCCGTTGTATTCCCGATAGCATTAAAAATCTTATATGCTTTATCTGCGCTTTCTATTAGCTTTTGATATTCAGAGACTGCTCTATATATTTCAGATTTTATTAACAGACATTTGGCTTCGCTATTTTTATCATCTATTTTTTGCGAAATTGAGATACCTTCATCCAATATAGCAATCCCTTGCATAGGTTGACCAATATGAGCTAATAAGCCTGCTTTTTGTATAATTATTTCAATCCTTTGCTTATTTATCTCATCAGTAGAGGCAATAAATTTCAAACTCTCCATAGCTCTATCATATAGTTTTATAGCCTCAGAATTATAATATAATCTTTGGGCTGATTTAGCGGACTTAAATGAATACTCGTATGATTTATCCCATACCTGTGCCGTATAATAGTGAAGGACAAGCAATTCATAAAAATCCGTTATCCTATCCTTAAAAAACTCTTCTATACATTCGCCAACTCTTTTATGCCATTCGCGTCTCATACGCTTTAATAACATATTATATGCTACCTCATGAATTAAGGGATGCCTAAATACATATTCGTCACCTTCCTTATAAATAAACTCTAACTCCTCTAAATTATTCAGATGCAGAGATAAGTTGTTAGGATAAACATACCCTAATATACTACTATAAAAATTTCTCCCTATTACCGCAGCTATTTGCAAAACCTTTTTATCCTCTGAAGGCAGAGAATCAATTCTTGATGCAATTACTCCCTGAACAGTAGGAGGGATAGTAAGTTTTTGAATCTCTTCCTTTGCTTCCCAAACTCCTGAACGGAATACCAAATATCCGCTCTCCATAAGAGATTTGAGTATCTCTTCCATATAAAATGGATTCCCAGCCGCCTTGTCTAAAATAGTAGCTTTTAACTCCTCGTTAATACCCGGTATTTTAAGTAAATTATAAACAAGAGTAGCAGATGCATCGGAAGATAAAGAAGATAGCTCAATCTCTATAAGCTGTGAGCTATTACTCTTGATAGTTTTTATCTTTTGTGATACCGGATCAAGGGGCCTTGAAATGATAATAAGCGTGAAATTGAATGGCTTATTAAGAATAAACTCAAGCAACTCAAGTGAGGCGTCATCTATCCAATGATAGTCATCAATAACAAAGATTGAATTACTTTCACCTACTTTATTAAATAACCATTGAATAGCGATGAAAGTCTGAAGCTTTAAGTCTTTGGGGTCAAGAAATTTGACTTTCTCGTCCATTATTTTACTACCCAAAAGATAAGCAATATAAGGAATAACTTCATCGTGATAAGGACTGGGGAACTCTGCCTTGACCAATTTTTCTTTGACCTGATTAGGTGGGTCAGTATCCTGAATATTGAATATCTTTTTAATACTCTCTTTGAATGGCCAATAGCTAATATCTTGACCATATGATAGGCAATTACCTTCAATCCATAGAAAATCGGGAACACTTTTTTTAATCTCCATGGCTAATCTGCTTTTACCTATACCCGCATTGCCTGAAATAAAAATGAGCTTCCCTTTTTGACGGACTAATTTATTAAGTAAATTAAACTCATTGTCCCGCCCAACAAGAGGAGAATAAATGCCCCTGATGCCCCGCTTTGACTCTGGAATCTCTTTTAGATTAAGAGGCTTGAAAATCTTTGTCTCTCCTATGCCCTTTAAGTTAACCGGCTTCAATACCTCATAATTAAATAAGTATTTGGATAGATTAAATACAGATTCAGATACTATAGTTTCGCCACTGTTAGCGGTTGAGCATAACCTTGCAGCAAGATTAACCGCATTTCCCATAACAGTATGCTCTTCTTTATGTTCCGAGCCAACTTTAGTAAAAACGACTTCTCCCATATTAACCCCGATATGCAGACCTAACCTTACCTCTATACCGATTTTTTGAGCTACTGTTTGATTAATTTCCGTCATCTCTTGTAGCATCTGCATTGCCGATTTAACCGCTCTTTCTGGGTCGTCCTCATGGGCTTCAGGAATGCCAAAAAGTGCCATAACTAAGTCGCCTTCATGCTTATCTATGCTTCCTCCATGGGCTATAATTATAGAATCAAGCTTGGCAAAACAAATATTAGCGACTTCGCTTACTTCTTCCGGGTCAAGCGTGTGTGAAAGTTTAGTAAATCCAGATAAGTCAGCAAAAATAACGGTGACTAATTTCCTCTCTTCTCTCGTTTCCATTACTTCTGTTCTTGCCTGATGGCAGACAGATTACTTTTATTTTTCGGTATCAGTAGGATATTTTTCTTTATAATACGAATGGTTAAGCCATGGCTTGCCAGTTTCGCTTTCTATAACTACATGAGAACTACCCGAACTTATACCAGCAGGCCGATTCTTCATAGTAACCCAGTTCCCTTTCTCTTTAACTGCGTATGTCTTTGACCCTGGCGAATAATATACTTCAACTCCCGGATAATACCAAGTAACATACTTTGTCTGATGTCCCTGCCCTTTAGCAAGAACCTGCGGTATCGACAAATTCTTTTGCTTAGATACCCGCTCCATTACCAGTTCTTTCTGACACCCAAATATCCCCGTAAAGACTAAAAACAATAAAGATATGTATTTCATATACCCTCCTACCTTTTTGATTAATAGCATAAATCCATTTTGTCAACCATTTCCTTTTGAGTGTGCTGAAAAAGGCCCTTTTTGTCACCTCCGATAGGAGTCCGAAGACTCCATCGGAGTCCTTCGGACCTGAGCGAAGCGAAGGATCTCATAATTCGTTGTTTTTATTAGATTCTTCCACTTCGTTCAGAATGACAAGTGAAGGGCTCAGAATGACAGCTTGTGATGATTTATGACTTTTTCAGCACTCTCCCTTTTGGTAAATATTAAAGGGGCTCTTTTGATAGCAGTGATACAGCCAAAACACCGAAGGCTAAGGGGTTAAATCCTGACCAGTTTAATGATTACATTACTTCGTTTGA
>JACQXS010000041.1 GCA_016208615.1 Candidatus Stahliibacteriota bacterium
CGGCGGGCCGAGTTATAATTGGATAGATATTACGGGAACAGGTACAAATGCAGGTATTACAGAAGATGACGAAAATGTCGGACCTTTTAATATAGGATTTGTATTCCCATTCTATGGCGATACATTTACAACTTTCAGAATATGTTCAAACGGATGGATAAGTTTCACTTCTGCTTGGACAAGTTTTTTTAATGAAACTTTACCCAATCCATCTGAACCGTATAATTTAATTGCACCATTCTGGACTGACCTTAACCCATCAGATAGTGGAGCTATTTATTACGATACTACAAGGCAGGATACACTAATAATAGAGTTTCATAATGTACCGGATTGGGGTGGAAGTGGATACTATACTTTTGAAATAATTTTGACTAAACAAGGCAAATTTATTTATCAATATAACTCTATGACCGGCATTTTAAACTACGCCACTACGGGTATACAAAATAAAGATGGAACTATAGGATTAAATATTGCATATAATACACCATACATACATGATGGATTGGCGGTAAAAATTTACAATACCCAACAATGGCTATCAGTAAATCCTAAAAATGATACTATAACAGCAGGTGAATCAACTGGTGTAGTAATAGGGTTTAATACACAAGAACTTGATACCGCCAACTATTATGCAACTCTACATTTGAAATCAAATGATATTTATCACCCGGACACAATTATACCAATTCGGTTAAAAGTATTACGCGATACTATAGAAGTGGAAGAGATGCCACTTGTACCTAAGACATTCTTTATTGCACAGAATCACCCTAATCCATTTATAGGGACAACTGTGATAGAATATGGGATTCCTAATGCCGCAGCTGTAACTATCAACATATACAATATTTTAGGTCAAAAGGTAGCAACTCTTGTGAATGAGAATAAAAAGGCGGGCTTCTATACTGTAAAATGGAATGGTAAAAATGGTATGGGTAAAAAAGTAGCAACCGGAATATACTTCTATAGATTAGATACACACGAATATACGGCAACTAAGAAGATGTATCTCATAAGATAATTTATAAACTATAATAAAGTCATTTATAATCTATAGGAGGTAAATAAAATGTGTGCGGCTCTATTATTAATAATCAGTATAAATGTTTCTAAAGTAGATGAGTGGGATACTCCTTACAATACAAAGAAGCATTTAACATACTGGGAGTTAAGGCGTGACCCATATTTTGCCGCTATGTTATCTTTATGTCTGCCCGGTGCTGGTCAGTTCTATAATCGTGATTGGTTAAAGGGTGGGTTGATTGTAGGTGCAAATATAGGGTGCTTTGGGTTGATGTATTATACTACTGAAACAAGAGGTAACTGTGAAGTAACGCATTCATATCATCCATATAGTGATTTTGCATTTCTATGTTTATTGGGACAATGGATATTCAGTATCTGCGATGCTCATTTTTCTGCGGTGAATAAGAATCTTGAAAATAGAGGCAATTATGGAGTAGGAGATGTGGGACTATTAGATAATAAAATAATAGAAATATGGCTATTTTAGGACTTATTATTATATTAGGCAAAATCACAGAGTTCCAGCACTCGTATTTCGGGATAATGGGAGGCACGGTTTTGCAAAGTTCTAAAACTACATCTGATAGTTGGCCTATCATAGGTAGTTTAATGGAAATAACAATGCCCGGGCTGCCTTCTTTTTCAATCCGCGGTAATACAGTAGTAAGCTGGGACAAACATCCGAGCCCAGACAGCGGCTGGTATGTGAGAAATATTGCCCTATTCTTTAGTAGTGTATATACTAAAAAGTTCCCTCTCTCACCATTAGAAATTTACATAGGTGGCGGACCTGAAATACATCTTTACAATTGGGAAAATATAGGCACAAACGAAGTGAGCTACTGCTCAAAAGAAGCGAATTGGGTTGGACTTCATATTTTAGGTGGAATAAGATATGAGATGTTAGATTTTCCATTAGGTATTTATGGTGAAGTAGGATATGGTAAAGAAATAGGTAAAGAGAAGGATTTACTAGGATTAGGTAAATTAAGTCAAATTATATTTACTGCTGGAATAAGAGTGCATTAAAAAATATGCTACTTACTCCAAAGCATATAGAATTTCAGGATAGGGTAAGAGAATTTGCACAAAAAGAAGTTGCTCCACTTTCTGCTCACCTTGATAAAACTGGTGAATTCTCTCTGACACTTTTCAAGAAACTGGGAGAGTCGGGGTTATTAGGTATTCCATTTCCCAAAGAATATGGAGGGGCGGGGCTTGATACTCTTTCTTATGCTATCGCAGTTGAAGAGATAAGTCGTGTTTGTGGCAGCACGGGTATATTTGTTGCGGCTCATATATCCCTTGGCTGTTCTCCTATTTGGATTGCAGGGAATGAAGAGCAAAAGCAGAAGTGGCTCATCCCGTTGGCTCGCGGAGAGAAGACAGGGTCATTCGGATTGACTGAACCCAATGCCGGCTCAGATGCTGCGGGAACTGAAACCACCGTTAAAAAAGTAGGCAATAAATATATCATAAACGGTGCCAAACGATTTATTACATCAGGAGCTATTGGAGAGGTGATTACTTTCACTGCTACTCATGATAAGTCAAAGGGTTCACACGGTATTTCTGCATTTGTGGTTGAAAAAGGAACGCCGGGTTACTCTGCGGGCAAAGATGAAGATAAACTTGGGCTGCGTGGCTCTATAACTTCTGAGCTTATATTTGAAGATTGTGCTATCCCTTGTGAAAATTTACTCGGTTGCGAGGGTGAAGGGTTTAAGGTATTTATGAAGACATTGGATGGCGGCAGAATATCAATTGGAGCATTGGCATTAGGAATTGCACAAGGGGCATTGGATGCGGCGATAGAGTTTGCTAAAAATAGTGGTCAACATAAGGAGCAATCAATTCAAGGCTTAATTGCGGATATGGCAACAAGAGTAGCAGCAGCGCGCGGACTTATATATCAGGCAAGTATGCTTAAAGATGCAGGTTCACCCTATACCAAAGAGGCGGCGATGGCAAAATTTTATGCCGCAGAAATAGGGATGTGGGTATGTACACAAGCAGTGGAAATATGCGGCATAGCAGGGGTGACAAAGAAATATAATGTAGAAAGATTCATCAGAGATGTAAAGCTCACAGAAATAGGCGAAGGCACAAGTGAAATACAAAAAATAGTCATCGCACGAGAAATTTTAGGTAAATGAAAGAACATGATAACCCAAGCCAAAATTGGATGGGAAGGAGGAAAAATGGGAGTTAGCATAGAATTAAGCGTTAAACAGTTAGCAACTGCTGTAAGGCAATTAAGTGAAACAGATGTTAAAAAATTGGATGCTATCTTGCGGAAATACGAGGAGCAAGAAATTTTGAAAAGGAGTGAAGAAGCAAAGAGAGGAAAAATTATATCAGTTAAAGAAGCGGCTTGTTTTAATGACCTAAAGTAATGTATAAAATAGCACTCCATCCGAGAGCAGATAAGGAGATAGAGAAATTAGACAAAAAGCTACGCCAGATAATGAGAGATAGATATTTTGCTGAGATTGCTGAATCCCCATATACGGTAGGAAAACGACTCATGGGAAATTTAAAGGATTTCTATAGTTACAGGTTTAGCTATCAAGGAGTAAATTATCGTATAATTTATGAGATTTTGAAAGAGAAGTTAGTAGTAATTTTGATGGTCTCTACCAGAGAAAATCTTTATAAAAGACTGTTGCAGAGATTTCGCTTATAAGTCTCGCATATTAAGATAGCGGGAAAATTGATAGTAGCTTTTAACTTAAGCCAGAATTGGCTGGGAAGGAGGAAAAAATGGCTGAACTTACAGAAAAGCGATACCCTGTACTGCGAGTCATTGTTAATCTTTATAGAGTCTTAGCTTGGATTGTAGTAATCCTCGGTGTAGTAGCCTGTGTTGTTTTTACTTCTATGGCTAAGATGGTATCGGATCCCGTGACTAGTATTTTATGGGCTCTCGTTGCAATAGTTGGTGATGGGATACTGTTCATCGCTTTACTTTCCATATCAGAGAGTATAATGGTGTTTATTGATATCGAAGAAAACACCAGAGATACAAAAGAACTGTTAAGCAAGAAACAATTACAAGACGGTAAAATTGAAGAGTCAAAAGATAAAAAGTCAGAAAAAGATGAGACAGCTTTTATCAAGCCTAATACCTGTAAAAAGTGCAAGCACGGATTATTAGAAAAAGAATGGGAGTTCCTCTGTCAAAAAGATGGATTGCATCACCATCTATCTCTTTTCCCTGATGAAGGGTGCGAGAATTTTGAAATTAAATCCAAACAAAATTTTCAAGAACCACAGGTCCCAGAAAAATCCGTTGACAGTGTATACACGCGAAAGAAAAAGTCACAGGTAGTGGACAAAAAGAAGTGCCCTAAATGTCAAAAGACAATACCTATTGCTGCTGAAATATGCCCTTATTGTGGTGTAAAATTAAATACATAAAAAAGGAGTGTAGATGCGTTGCCAAAAATGCGGTACAGAAAACCCAGATGATGCTGTGTTTTGTATGAAGTGTGGAGAAAGGGTTGTTTTACCTAAAAGAGACAAAGATTTAACATTGAAGGGAAAGAAAGGTTGGTTAATATTGTGTATTAGTGTAGGAATTATAATCCTTGGAATTGTGGGATTTCAATATATAAAGAGTGGCAAGTTCAAACGGACAGTCAATTTCTCAAGCAAAGAAGAGAAAGTAGAATCGGCTACATTTGAGGAAGTAGTTCAATATGTAAAGCCAAGACTTGAATCCGGTGCTTCTACATCAGTAGCTCTAGGAAAGTATCAAGGCTCTTCTGTTAGATGGAGAGTGCAGGTAAACTTTATATGTTATGGATTGAGTGGGACTCCTGTGCAATTTGAGAAGGGATGCGCAAATATTCTTGGGCATCCATCTTATGGGCTCGATGAACTCAAGTTTCGTATCTTTTGTGAACAACACGAAGGGGAATGGGTTACTATTGGGGGGAAACTTCTGGCTGCAACGGATAATCCTATAGCTGTGGGACCGGATAAAACAATTGCATTTGAGATAGAGGTTTCTGGAGTGGAGGCGAGTTCCCAAAATACTTATTCCCAAACTCACGAGCAACAATCCACAGAAACCCAAAATTATGAGAATAATCAAGAAGATTCTGAAGAAAGTCGGGATTGTGACAACAAAAATAGTAATAATGGTAGTAATGAGGATACAAATAATGAAAGTGTTCATATAGATACCTCTTCAGCCATAGGAAGAAGTTTGGCAAAGATATATGGGAATAGAAATAGTGTGCCGTCTGACAAGAAAAATGAAGATGTTAATTTTGGTAATAGAACTAGAGTTAGAAGTAGTATAAGAAGAGGAAGTAGGAGATAATGGCTGCCTCTACTCTCTTATGTTTTGTGTTTGTAAGAATATTTTATGTAAATAATGAAAGAGCTGATTAAATATCTCATAAGTATAGCTTTTTCTATTTTTATAGGGTGTATAGATTTTTTCCCTCCTAATGTGTCAATAATAAAACCCCAAGATGGAGAGAGAGTAGAAAATCACTTTGTAATAGAAGTTCAAGTTAAGGATAATATGAATCTTGATGATAAGGTAGAAATTTATATCGATGATAATTTAGTTACGACTTTATCTTCTCCTTACATATATGATGCTTGGATTGGTGGTAAATCCTGCAGTTTTTCGTTATTTGCTAAAGCCTATGATCTGGGAGGAAACTGGAAAAAAAGTGAGGAAATTACTTTAAATTACTTTTCGCTCACTGAAATGGGCTCTTGTGATTTGCCAGATATCGGAAAGGAGATAATTATTCAGGGTAATTATGCTTATATATCTTATGGCTCTAATTCCATAAACTCTGGGCTTGCAGTGATAGATATATCAAATCCTGCAAATCCTGTTCAAGCGGGAAGGTACATTGCTCCAAGTAGCGCACAGGGATTAGATATATCAGGAGACCATGTTTTTATAGCTTTTATGAATAGGCTTACAATTGTCAATGTATCAAATCCTTCAACCCCTTACGAAGTAGCTTCTTATGAGCCTCCAGCCAGTGGAGCACAGATATATGATGTTGTGATAGAAGGAAATTACGCATATGTAGCAGGCGTAGATTCATATAGTGAGAAAGGAGGATTTTGGGTCATAGATATATCTAATCCATGGTCTCCATTAGAAATTGGACATTGTGCCACAGACGAATCACCACGGCCTCTTATATCTCTGATAGAATCAGGAAATTATGTCTATAGTATCTGTGGTTTTGCTCAGACAGGGAAAATGGTAATAATAGACATATCCGTTCCTTCATCTCCCAGTGTTACAAAAGAATTAGTATTGCCATGTTATGTTAATTTGATTAAATCTAACCATTTCTTATTTTTCCCCAATAAAGACTTATATGTTTATGATGTTTCTGACCCGTTAAATCCTGTCGAAATAGCTTCGTGTAATCTTCCTAATACTTCAGCGAAAGGAGTTGCGGTCTCTGGAGAATATGCGTATATATCTTGTTATCCTTTTACTGAGGGAAAAGAGCTGTGGAAAGTAAGAGTGTCCAATCCTACCCAAATGTTTATTTCAGGATACTATAATATTGCAGGTGAAAATAGATTGCCAGTAACAAATATTGCAGTAAGTGGAAAATATGCTTATGTTACAACTGAAAACAGGAAATTAGTGATAGTAAAAATAATTGAGTAAAGTTTGTAAAAAATGAAAGAAGTTTTTCTCAAATGGGTTGGAGCAGGAATAGTTTTAAGTATTACCGGATGTGCTATCCGTATAGGGAATTTTCCTGTTCCCAAAAGTATAATAAGAGAAAAAGTTGAAGTAGTTGGTAAAGAGATAATAGGCTCGGAGCCTGTAACAGAAAAAACTGAAATCCAGTTATTAAATACCCCAAACACAGAAAATCCCTATTTTATTATAAGTGCTCATAAGAGAGTGAAGGAAAAAGATTTTTATAAAATGACACTCCGTTATACATATTCAATTAAGCCTTTAGGTTGGGCTATACTTCTTCCGTCTGCGGCACTTCTCTCTGGTACAGGAATATATGCAGCCGATAAGGGTTATGTGGTCTTGGGATGTGACCTTATTGGGATAACAATTTTAGGTGGCGTATACATTTCTTCCTTAATCCAACCCGTTATAAAATTTCAGCCAGCAAGTGAAATAAGGCCCGAAGAATTAAGACCTTTATCTGGTAATATGAGCATCAACGTAAACGGTAAAAGCCAAAAAGTAGAAATTGATGCAGATGGAGTAGTAAAAATAGCTACCAACAAGTTATTTAAAGAAATCCCAAGGAAGGGACAGCAATTAGTTTTAACAGCAACTTGTGATGAGAGTAAATCACAAAGATTTATTCTTTCTTCAGCTCAAATTGATGGAATTCGCCAAGTGATGCTTGAAGAAAAAAGAGAAAAGCAGCAAAGGGAAGCAGAAAAGCAAAGACGATTGGCTAAATATAGAGAAGTTAATCCTGACTATCTCGCATTTGGCCTGAGTAATTATTCAGGTGAATATGTCGCATTTGAAGGTATAATCTCAACTCAGCCAAAAAATTACGGGATCTTTGATTTGTGGTTCAGCGTGGGAAACGTTTTTTGCAGAATATCTATTGTAAATCTTGAAAGAATAGACTTTGACCCTTTCTTTAGGGAAATTAAAGTCTATGGCCGGGTAGTCCCTGTAGCTGTTAGATTTTTATTTTTCGAGCCTAGACTTACATATGTAGTAGAGATACACGAGATGTATCCAGCTAAATGAGTTTCAGGAAAGCAATTTAAGAATGAGTTTGTTACTGTACGTCAGAGTGGCAAGTAGAATTTATTTCTATAGAGTAGAAGTGAGGGGCTGTATAGAAACCAAGAAGATGTATCTTGTGAAATAGGTGGGAATTTATAATTTTAATAATAGGGAAGCCGAGTGAAGAATCTTGAGATTCTTCGCCTTCGGCTCAGAATGACAGAGGAGGAAATATGAATTTTGATTTAACGGCTGAGCAAAAGATGTTGCAGGATGAGGTGCGGAAATTTGCTCTAAAAGAGCTTGAGCCAGTGTCTGCTGAAATTGATAAGAGTGGTGAATTTCCTTGGGCTAACATTAAGAAATTAGCGAAACTCGGGCTTATGGGCATTGTTGTCCCTGAGAAATATGGTGGTGCAGGTAGTGACTTTGTTTCCTTGGCAGTGGCAGTGGAAGAAATCTCGCGTGTCTGTGCTTCTACCGGAGTGATTGTTGCAGTAAATAACTCGCTTTGTGCATACCCAATATATCACTTTGGAAATGAGAAGCAGAGGCAAAAATACTTACCTTCGCTATGTAATGGCGAGAAAATAGGGGCTCTTGCAGTAACAGAGCCAAATACAGGGTCTGATGTCGCAAGTATGGAAACAACTGCAAGGATTGATGGTAATTATTACATATTGAATGGGACAAAGCGATTTATCACTAATGGGAGAGAGTCAGGCACTTTTGTTGTCTTTGCATTTACTAATAAGGAGCTTAAACACAGAGGTATATCAGCTTTTATCGTAGAGCGTGATACACCAGGCTTCTCATTAGGTAAGCATGAGGACTTATTAGGCATTCGTGCTACTGCTAATTGTGAGCTTATCTTTGAGGATGCCAAGATTCCAAAGGAGAATCTGCTCGGCAAAGAAGGTGATGGATTCAAGACTTGTATGCATACATTTGATGTTTCACGAATTGACATAGCAGCACAGGCAGTAGGATTGGCACAGGGAGCTTTTGATGCGGCACTCAAATATTCTCAAGAACGGAAAGCATTTGGGCAGCCGCTATGTGAGTTTGAGATGGTCCAGGCGATGATTGCCGAGATGGCTACTCATATTCAGGCAGCAAGATTTCTTGTCTATTATGCTGCTTTTTGCAAAGATAAAGGAGTGGAAAGGTTTTCAAAAGAGGCAGCTATGGCAAAATGGTTTGCCGCAGAAACCGCAATGGAAGCTACAAGAAAAGCAACACAAATCTACGGTGGATATGGGTTCACAAAGGATTATCCGGTAGAGCGTTATTATAGGGATGCCAAGATAATGGAACTATACGAAGGCACATCCGAAATACAAAAAATAGTCATCGCACGCAGCTTCTTGAAATAGGAGTTAGCTTATTAGGTTGTAGCTTTTTAGGAAGATGACAGCAGGTAATACAATTTATTCATATAAAGATTTGATAGTTTGGGAGAAGGCGATGGCTTTGGTTGTAGAAATTTATACTTTGGCTAATAAATTCCCTAAAGAAGAAATCTATGGATTAACATCTCAAATGAAAAGAGCGGCAATATCTATTCCCTCAAATATTGCCGAGGGCAGAAGAAGGGGAACCAGAAAAGATTATCATCAATTTTTTCTTATTGCCTATAGTTCAGTCGCTGAGTTAGAAACTCAAATTGAAATTGCTAAAAGATTGCCTTTCGGTAAAAATTTAGATTATACAAAAGTTGACGGTTTATTAAACGAGATTATGAGAATATTAAACAAAATGCTCTCTTCCCTAAAAATCTAATTCCTAAAAAGCTACAAGATAAAAACCTAAAAAGCTATATTCATTAGTAACAGCAACCTTTTAGCTTTGCTGATAGCTTTTCAATCATATCTTTTACCATAGCTATTAAATCATATTCAGGTTGCCAGTTCCATTCTTCTCTTGCTGCTGAATCGTCTAATGATTTGGGCCATGAGTCGGCTATATTTTGTCTAAAATCGGGCTTATAGTCAATTTCAAACCCTGGAATATGTTTCTTAATTGCAGAGGCAAGCTCGCCGGCTGAAAAACTCATCGCCGTAACATTGAAATCACAATGATGTTTTAAGTTATCTATCGGAGCTTCCGCCAGCTGTATAGTAGAATTAATACAATCCGGCATATACATCATCGGTAAAACAGTATCTTCACGCAAAAAGCAAGTATATTTTTTATGCTTTATTGCTTCATAAAATATCTCCACAGAATAGTCAGTTGTCCCACCACCAGGTAATGTTTTGTAACTAATAATCCCAGGGAACCTAAGTCCACGCACATCCAGTCCAAATCTTTGGAAATAATAATTCCCAAGTAGTTCACCCGTTACTTTACTAATCCCATACATAGTTGATGGACGCATAATAGTTTCATTAGGCGTATTATCTTTGGGAGTATCAAGTCCGAATGCCGCTATGGAACTTGGGATGATAATTCGTTCAAGCTTATATTCTCTGCCGAGTTCTAAAATATTATATAACCCAGATATATTGACCTCAAAAGCGAGTTGTGGATTCTTTTCGCCTGTCGCTGATAGGATAGATGACATATGATAAATAGTATCTATCTTATATTTTGCTATAAGGTTTGCCATTGCCATCTTATCTGTCACATTAGCAAACTCAAATGGACCTGCCTTTTTCATCTCTTCTGTGGGCTGTGTCTTATGCCCCACAGCAACTACATTTTCATTACCATATTTATTTCTGAGCTCCTCTACAAGCTCAGACCCAATCTGTCCTACTGCTCCTGTAACTAAAATCTTTTTCATCTTACACCTCCTTGGGAAAAATTACTTTCAACTATAGATTTGTCAAGATAAAATTGCGTGTGGGTAAAAAAATCTTTGACAAAGTAAATGTTGTGTAGTAAATTACAACTCTATGTTATTCATTTTATTTCTTGTTTTGGCAAATACGGCCGCAGATTCATTCAACATTGGTAGAGAGTATTTAATGGTAAGTAAATATAAAGAAGCCATACCATATCTCAAAGAAGGGTTTCAACTTGGGTTTGCGTATGAGAATTTGGGCGACTATACGACGGCGATTAAGTATTACAAAGAATCGCACCCTATACTTATTGAGCATAAACTATATGGTATAGCACGCTGTTTTAAGAACTTGAGTCGCTACGATGAGGCAATAGATTATTATGAAGCACTACTTGATACGGCACCTGACTTTGTATTTATTCACTGGGCTGTGCAAGAGTTAGCGTGGTGTTATGAAAAGATAGGGGATTATGAAAATGCATTAGATGTCTGGACTTACGAGGTCGAACCCCCTCTTGGTTGGTATAAAGTGGCACTTCTTTATGATAAGATAGGCAAAAAGTCTGACACCCTGTGGCTCTCGATAGCTACCCAATATCCGGATTATACATTGGAAGCAATTCCACATCTTCCCAAAGATAGTGTCTTGCTTATCGGCAAACTCTATTACTTGGCTAAAAACTATAATTCTTGTATTTCACTTCTCACCGGCGTAAAGGGAGGTGAGGAGCTTTTGGCTCAAAGTTTATATCAGTTGGACAAGTATGCGGAAGCATTAGAAATAGCTATCCCTAACAGATTATGGCTTATCGCCGGTAAATGTAATGAAAAATTGGGTAATATTGAGTCTGCTATTGCATATTATACTAAATCCGGTACTCCTGATGCTCTGTATTCTAAAGCTAATTTATCAAAGGATCTCGGTAGGGATGAAGAAGCTCTTTTTGCCTACTTCTCTATTCCTGATACTTTTGCTAACTTTGAGTTTGCCAGTTTGCGTGCCGGGCTATTGGGGATAAAGTTGGGCAAATTAGATATTGCCTTTAAGGCATTTAGGAGAATAACTCCTCCTATATCTTATTATTGGTGCTATCGGATAATGAAGCTTGAGCGTAACGAATGGAAGGCAAATCTTTATCGTCAAAAGCTGATAGACGAGTACCCTATTTCTTATTATGCTTGGCTCGCAGGTGGTGGTAGTGGGATTTTGGACATCGAACCGGAGAAGTGGATTGCTGCACAGGATACTTCTACTATCACTACTGCTGAGCAATCAAGGTTTGAGCGTGGCAAATTGCTTATAGAACTTGGCATCATAAAATACGGGACAGCAGAGTTTAATAAATTACCTAAAAAGCTACTCCTTTGCTGGAAGATAGCCAATTTTTTTCATTCATACGAATTGACTTGGCTTGCCCTTCCGTATGCGAGGCAAATGGAAGTAAAGGGTGGGCTACCCCGAAAAGTTGCCCAATCTATTTATCCGCTCAAGTTTTGGAATGAACTTCAGCAATCCGCACAATCATATAAGGTAGATAAATTTTTATTCCTTGCACTTGTGCGAGAGGAGAGTTATTTTAATCCCAGTGCTGTATCATCATCAAATGCTATAGGATTGGGACAAGTTATCCCTCCAACAGGTAAGCTAATAGCTAAAAAGTTAGGCATCCAGAAATATAATCTATTTGACCCATCAACAAGCATTAAGTTTGGTGCTTTTTATCTTGCCCAATGTATAGCTGATTTCAATGGCAATTGGCAGTGTGCTTTGGCGGGCTATAATGGTGGACCACATAATGTAAAGAAGTGGATTGCCGAAAGAAGCACCGCTAAAATGGATGAATGGGTAGAGTGGATTCCATTCAAAGAAACACGGCAGTATGTCAAGAAAGTGACTAAAACTTATTACGCCTACAAAATGCTATACAGCGAAGGTTCAACCTCAAAATGAAATTTTTTGCCGACTTCCATATTCATTCTGCATATTCAAGGGCTACATCGCCAGATATGACCATCCCATCTATCTCTCATTGGTCAAAACTAAAAGGCATAAAACTCATAGGGACGGGCGATTTTACTCATCCTGCTTGGCTACAGGAGTTAAAGGAGCAACTTATACCCGTAGAAGGTAATCTATTTAAGTATGATGAGACTTACTTCATTCTCACGGCTGAGGTAAGTAATATCTATCATAAGCATAACAAGATTAGAAAGATACATAACTTGATATTTGTGCCTACTTTTGATGCTGTTGACCGAATGAACTCTTTACTCGGTAAGTATGGCAAGCTTTCTTCTGATGGTAGGCCTATTATTTTGCTTGACTCTGAGATTATGGTCAAAAAGATACTTGAACTTGTGCCTGATGCCTTTATTGTTCCCGCACATATATGGACGCCGTGGTTCTCTTTGTTTGGGTCGCAGTCAGGGTTTGATACCATAGAAGAATGTTTTGGCAATGAAACTGCTCATATTGGTGCATTAGAGACGGGTCTATCTTCTGACCCACCAATGAATTGGCTTTGGAGTGAACTTGACAGATTGGCTCTCCTTTCCAATTCTGATGCCCATTCACCTAAAAATATAGCCAGAGAAGCTAATTGTTTGGAGTGTGAGCTTAATTATGCGGATATTATTAGTGCGATTAAGTCCAAAGACCGATTTCTATTTACGATTGAGTTCTTCCCAGAGGAAGGTAAATATCACTGGGATGGGCATAGGAAATGTGGAACAAGAATAGCACCCGCCGAATCAATAGCTAATAATAATATCTGTCCCAATTGCGGTAAGCCAATTACCATAGGAGTAATGCATCGGGTAATTATGCTTTCTGATAGAGATAAGCCACGAAATAATAGAATTCCTTGTCACCATTTAATTCCGTTGACTGAAATAATTGCAGATGTATTGGGCGTAAGTAAGGAGACGAAAAAAGTAGCCAATGAATATGATAAGTTGATACATTCTTGGACAGAATTAGATTGTCTGCTTCATATTCCTTACAAAGAGTTGCAAAATATAACGCAAGATGAAATAGCATATAGTATTTGTGCCGTGAGAGAGGGTAAGGTTGATATTCTACCCGGCTATGACGGAGTATATGGGAAAATAAGCGTCAAACGAAGTGAGCTACTGCTCAAGAGGGAAACACTAAAAGATAGACAACAACAAAAGTTATTTTAAAAGAAAAGATGAAAACTAAAAAGAAAAAACAAAAAACAATAAAGAATTTGGCAAAAACCAGTGACCGGTTTTTAAGAACAAATGACTGATTTTTAAGACTAAGCAACTGATTTTTAAGACTAAGCAACTGATTTTTAAGACTAAGCAACTGATTTTTAAGACTAAGCAACTGATTTTTAAGACTAAGCAACTGATTTTTAAGACTAAGCGACTGATTTTTAAGACTAAGCAACTGATTTTTAAGACTAAGCAACTGATTTTTAAGACTAAGCAACTGATTTTTAAGACTAAGCGACTGATTTTTAAGACTAAGCAACTGATTTTTAAGACTAAGCGTATCTACCGTATACCGCTTAAAAAGTCAATCGCCTCTCCCCCATCTCATTGTCCGCAGTGCAAACAGAAGTTAAAATGGTATGACAATATGCCTATCATTTCGTATTGCTTATTGCGTGGAAGATGTAGGGAGTGTCAGAAAAGAATCCCTTTAAGATACTTATTGGTTGAACTTCTAACCGCAGTCGTCTTCCTTGCCACATATTTAAGATTTGGCATCTCAATTTGGCTTATCATTTATTTAGCTTTCTTTTCACTGCTTATCATCGGCTCTTTTATAGATGCAGAACTGGAACTATTACCTGATATTATCACTATTCCCGGCATCATTTTGGGGCTTGGGAGTAGTTTTTTCACTATCGGGATAATAAGTTCGCTTTTAGGATGCGTAACAGGAGCCATAGTGGTAAGCTTTTTTGCACTACTGGGCAAACTTTTATTCAAAAAAGAGGCAATGGGCATAGGAGATATAAAACTATTAGCTATGATAGGCAGTTTTACGGGCTGGGTAGATGCGTTATGGGTAATCTTTTTGGGCTCACTTATAGGACTGATTTGGGGACTATTAAGAAGGCAATATAGATTACCTTTTGGTCCATTCTTATCCATAGCCAGCTTTATTATTGTAATAAAACTTTTTCACTTGACTTTTTTATCTAAAATACTACAATAGAAGTAGTGATATTCCTATTTTTTATTTCCCAAATAAGTATAGATATAGGGCGATTTAAGGGACCAAATGAACTTACACGCTGCGAAGCATATATCAGCATACCTTATTCTGAATTATCATATAAGAAAGAAGGCGATGGGTTCAAGAGTAATTTTAAGTTACGTATCTCTATTAACTCTCCTGATACCCAAATAGCAGTACAAGAATTTAACAAAATTTCATATATTCCTTCATATGAGGAGGCGGAAGCACGCAAATTGCAGATATTAGACCAAATAGACTTGTTCTTGAAGCCAGGAAAATATACGATGAAACTTGAAGTCATCCCTGAGTCAGTATTTATAGAGAAGACATTGGAAATAGAACCTGTGCCAAGTGGACTATATTTATCTGATATCCAATTTGCCACTTCTATTGAGCCAGCAGATGAGGTTCAACCTTCCCGTCAGGTCGGGATTTCGCAAGCTCAACAAGAAGTTCAACCTCAAAGTGGTAAGCCCCGAGAAATCGGGATTCCCGCTTCGCTCCAATTTGTTAAGAACGGGGTGAAAATTATACCTAATCCGCAAGCTTGTTTTGGAGAAAAATATCCTATCCTCTACGCTTATACTGAAATCTATAACCTAACACAAGGAGGTGCAACCTCAGATAGTAATTATACAGTAAAGTATAATATCTTTAGTGAGACGGGCTCATCCTACGGCGAATCTTTATACACGATGCCACAAAAAACTCTTCCATCAATAGCAAAAGATATTACAGAAGTGGGAAGTGTAAATGTAAGTACATTTAAGGAGGGAGCATATCTATTGAAAATAGATATAACACAAAATAATAAATCCATTGCTCGTGAGAAAAAGTTTTGGGTGATGAAAGAGATTGCAGATGAAGACAAGTTCACGCAAGAGGAATTGAAATACTATCAGGAAATAAAATACATAGCAACACCTGAGGATATTAAGTTTTACAATAAACTTTCTTCGGACAAAGCAAAAGAAGTATATCTTATTAGGTTTTGGAAAAAGGTAGGTAGGCCGATACTTGATTCGCTTATTGAAAGAATAAAGTATGCGGATGATAATTTTTCATACGCAGAAAAGCAAGGCAGAGATTCAGATAGAGGTAGAATTTATATCAAGTATGGTAAGCCAAATGAAGTGGAGAAAATTTCTTTTGACCCTACTTATCAGCCCTGTGAAAAGTGGGCATATTTTGGACAAGGCGGTATAGTATTTATATTTATAGATAAATTAGGTGATGGCAGATATGGGCTTATGTATTCAAACATTTTGGATGAGCCAACTGCCCCAGATTATATGAAATGGATTAACCCTGAGATTTTACCATAAAAGGAGGAGGAGAAATGCAAGTAATTATTTCTTGGCGTCATCGTGAGCCATTAAGGGCCATGGAGGAACATATAAATAAAAAGCTGTCCCATATAGAAAGGTTTTCAAATAGGATTTCAAAAACAGCAATCGTGATTACTCAGGAAGGGACAAGAAATATAGTAGAATTTAAAATAAAATTGGATAAGGTGCCTGAATTTTTAGTTAAAGAAGAAAGTCATGATATGCGGGAAGCAGTTGATTCGTGTATAGCCAAAGCGGAACATAAAATAAAGGGAATTGAAAGTAAGGTGAGGGATAAAAAGAGTGGCTCTTTTATCGGATAAGGTTTTGGTAAAAAGGGCAAAAAGTGGCGACTTCCATTCGTTTGATGAATTAGTGAGCAGATACGAGACAAAGGTATATAATTTAGCATATAGAATGTTAGGGTCCCAAGACGATGCCAAAGATATATTGCAGGAGACTTTTATATCGGCATTCAAAGCGTTGAATAATTTTAGAGAAAAGGCAAGCTTCTCTACTTGGATATACAGGATTGCCACTAATGCCTGTCTTATGAAATTTAGAACAAAGGAGCCACGAGTAATTTCTATAGATAAAGAGCCATTGGTTGCCGAGACTATAGATTGGTCAGAGAGCTTATCTGATACACTTGATAGGGAAGAATTAAAAAAAGTATTAGATAAAGCAATTTCGTCATTACCCAAAACCCATAGAGTAGTGTTTGTATTAAGAGATATAGAAGGGTTATCCAGTTCTGAGGCCTCAAAAGTGCTTAATATCTCTATTGCCGCTGTTAAATCTAGACTCCATAGAGCAAGACTATATCTGAGGGAAAAGTTATCTAAATACTTGAGGGGAGAAGAATGAGGGGTTCAACCTTAAATTGCGATAAATTTCTATCTCTTGTATCAGATTATATTGATGGAAGTCTATCGCCTATAAAAAGCAAAGAGATGGAAGCGCATTTAAGGAAGTGTAAGAAGTGTCGGATTTTTGCTAATACATTAAGGACAACGGTAGAGCTTTATCGTTCGTTAGAGAAGGTGCAACCTCAAGATATACCTGTACCAATTCACGATACCCTACATCTGATGATAAGAGAAGAATGGCAAGTTCATAGGGTTCTGGTTAATGTTGGGAGACATAGGTTCCCGTTAAGGTTGAACCTCTTCGTAGAAGTAGTAGAGTTTGCAGATAAAATCAATATATCTATTGAGGTGCCGGGAATTAAAAAAGAAGATATAATACTTATGGTAGCCCGGGACTATGTAGAAGTTAGTGGAGTTAGAAAAATAATAGACGGATTTTATTATCTTACCGAAATGAACGCAGGACCATTTACACGGAAAATTAAACTCCCATTCCCCGTGGATACATCAAAAGTACAAGCTTATTTGGAAAATGGAATACTTAAAATAACACTACTAAAAGTTTAATTCTTCATATAAAATTTGTGCCACCCTTTTAACTGCACCCGGTAAGCCCAATTTAGTTTTTACTTCGCGTAGAGCAATTATTCTATTTTCTCTATCTTTTAATATCTCTTGTATCGCAACTATAATTTTAGATGGAGTAGCATTAAATTGAATAAATTCAGGCATTATTTCTTTATTGGCAATTAGGTTGGGTAAGCCAATCCATTTAACTTTAACAAGTAGTCTGCTTACTATGTAAGAAATCAATGAAACACAATAAATTATTATACTGGGGACTTCAAGTAGGCAAGCTTCAAGAGTAGCAGTCCCGGAAGCTATAAGTGCCATATCCGAATTCATTAACACTTCGTATGTTTTGTTTTCCTCTACCCTTATTTTAGAGCGTAAAGCTATTTTTATAAATCCTTCAACCCACTCTTTATCTATACCTGGAGCTATCGGAATAACAAAGTTAAATCCATCCCCGTAGTAGCGGGATTGGAGTTTATCCCCGAAGGCATTCAGGGGCTTCGCTCCAACTATCAGTTCTGCGACCTTAAGCATTATAGGTAAAATACGCTTTATTTCTCCCTTTCTTGACCCGGGTAAAAGAGCTATTGTTTTTGTCTTCTGTCCTCTGTCTTCTGTCTTCTGTCTTCTGTCCTCTGTCTTCTGAATTATATCAAGTAATGGGTGACCGACAAATTCAATATTCAATTCTTTATAAAACTCACGCTCAAATGGTAGGATTGAAATCCCTATATCTACATATTTGGCAATTGACTTAATCCGCCACCTCCCCCATGCCCATACTTGTGGCAAAATGTAATATACTACTTTCATACCTTGCTTTTTGGCTAATTTTGCCACCCTTAAATTGAAGCCAGGATAATCAATAAGCAAACACACAGTCGGACGCTCAGTTATCATCTTTTGGTGCAGTAATTTCATTGCTCGTCTAAGACGACAGATTTTGGGAATAACCTCCCAAAACCCTACCACAGATATATCTTTTATATCATATATCAGTTCAGCCCCGGCTTGTTTAAGTTTTTCACCCCCTATTCCGAAAACACTTAAATCAGGGATTAGTTTCCGAAGTTCTTGGATTAAATTTGCGCCATACAAATCACCCGAAACCTCACCCGTCACTACTAAAAGCTTTTTCATTGGCTTTAATCAAGGCAGTTTCTACCATTATTCTTATTTCTTCATTACTCTCCTTAACCCGGATGGGCTTACCCCAATAGATAGTACATCTTGAAAATGGAATAGGTATTCTAAACTTATCCCAGCTACTAAAAGTTATTTGGCTTTCTACACTCACTCCAACAGGCACAATAGATAAGCCCGTAAGTTGTGCAACCTTCAAAGTCCCGTATTTCACATAGTTAGCCGGACCTTTAGGACCGTCTGGGGCAATAGCTATTCCACTATTGTTTGACCTTAAAATCTTCAAAACCCCTCTTCCACCTCCTTCATCGCTTGACCCTCTTATTGCTTTATAGCCCAAAGGCGAGATAATTCTTGACAAATACTCTCCATCTTTATGCGTACTGACCAGGACAGATATATTTTTACCCCTATTAGCATAAATCAAAGGAAAGAAATCACTATGCCAAAAAATATACATAACACTACTGTCTGGAATAGTCCCAATGTTCTTTATTCTCAAACTCTTGCCTATTAAAACAACAAGTACTCGCATAATCCACGAAAGAATAAGCATATTTATTTTATAAACTATTATATCTCAAAAGTCAATTTTTATTATCCTAAATAATGCGACAAATTTCAAGGTTTGGAAACCTTTCCCACATATATCTAAAATTAAGACTTGACTTTTGAATAAAATGCAGTATCTTATAACAGGAGATGAAAAAGGTGCTAAATATGGTCTTTTTATTGTTGCCGTTGAATTTATTAGGTGATTGGGTATTGCAGCAGAGTGGGGTTAATAACAATCTTAGTGATGTGTATTTTGTAGATGCGATGCACGGATGGGTAGCCGCAGGTAGTGATAGCGGAAGAGGATTAATACTTCGCACAACAGACGGAGGTAAGAATTGGGAGAAGGTACATACAGATTCAGCGAATATTATGTGCGTTGGATTTTTTGACTCACTTGAAGGCTGGGCGGGTGGTCAAGGACCAACCAATTACTATCAGATGAGTAGCTGGGCTTATTCTGTTTTATTTCATACTACGGATGGCGGGCAGACATGGAATAAGAGTAAAGATATGAATTCTGATGAATTTAGAGCATCTACTTCTTTGTGGTATCACTTTTTCATATGGATACACCGCATTCATATAGTCAATTCTACATATGGGTTTTATATGTTAAGTAAATATTATGAGGATAATGGCTCTTTTTATAATATGGTAGGAGTACATTCATTAGATGGAGTTCATCACTGGCAAGACTATAATTCGTTTATTCATGGATTAGACTTGTGTTTTATTGATTCTCTGCATGGCTGGGTTTTAAAAACAGACGGAGGGTCCAATTCTTATTCGCAAGTACTTTATATCGAGAAAGGAATAGAAAGTTTAGCTGTAATTTCTGTTGTTGATTCTTCTCGCTATGTTATGTCAGGTGGTAGTATGGACTTCGTAGATAGCCTGCACGGTTGGGTAATTCTTGAGAAAATGTAGTTTGTCATACCATAGATGGAGGGAATAGTTGGGCAGTAGAATCAATTGCAACAGCAGAAAATCTTGGTGTGGTTGATTTTGTTGATTCTTTAAATGGCTGGGCAGTGGGTGATAATGGAATTATTTTAAGAACAAGGGATGGCGGTAATAATTGGACAGTTAAAAGTAGCCCTGTAAATGATAATTTGAATAAAGTATGTTTTATAGACACATTAAACGGTTGGGCAGTAGGTGATAACGGCAAGATTCTACATTATACCACTATGGGAATGGAAGAAGATAGATTCTTCGCTAACGCTCAGAATGACAGATTAGAAGTAGAGCCAAATCTATGTAGTTCAGTAGTTAAGATTAAGTATTCAGTAGATAGAGAAAAAGATATTTCCTTAACTATTTATGATGTTACCGGCAGGTTAATAGAAGTTTTAGTTGCTGGTAAAATAGACACAGGATCACACCAAATAGAATGGGCTATCGCTGGATTACCCCGCGGAATCTATTTTGCCAAGTTAGTAACTCCTGATTACAAGACTACAAAGAAGCTTATTCTTACCTTATAAACAAGCCTACAATAGCAGATATAGTAGTGAGAATACCGACAGGTATTTGGAATCCTGTAATGGCTATATCCATTCTTTCCACAGAATCCGAATTTGTAGGAATTAGTTTTAGCAAATCCATAACAAGAAACACACCCGCAACCATTCCCATAATCCCTGGGAAGATAAATCTTGCCCCCTTAGAGAAAGCCGCCAGTCCAACAAAAAAGACTACTATTCCTATGGGTAATTTAAGTCCTATAAGTGCTTTATTTGCCTCCTTAAATACCTCTATTCTATCTAAAAAGCTCATCAAAAGAATCATCCCACCAAGTAGCAAAAATTCCATCGTTCCTCCCTTATATCATATCAAAAATCAAACTGCAAAAATCAAAAACTAAATTCCCTGCCACAAAATCACTAAAACACTAAAATCCGCAAAAACAAAAGTTCAAACCTTTTTGAGCTTTGAGTTTTGACATTTGAACTTTCTTTTCACTTATGCTCAATTCCCGACACATTCTGCGTCGGGACAGACTTACTAACTTTCATAGTCAATCCCTCTATGGCTATTATTTTTACTTTTTCGCCGACTTCAATTGTCTCATCCGCTATTGCGTTCCACCATTCGCCGACTATAAAAACTTTACCCTCTTTGTTGAGTTCAATTTTTTCTCTTACTACTCCTATTTGTCCAGTAAGTCCTCTTTTACCTGTTATTGGCTTCCTTTTCATCGTACTGAATATCTTATATAATACGAATACAAAGAAAGAGCCAGTCAGCACTACGGCTATAATTATAGCTATTCGGTCTATTTGCAGGAACTCTGCCTTAACCCGCACAAGCATTATTGAGCCCAATGTAAGACTTGCTACTCCGCCTATAGATAGAGGTCCATATGTAGGAGTAATAGCTTCAAGTATAAATAACCCGAACCCAAGAATTATAAGTCCTACTCCTGCATAGTTTATTGGCAATAAGTGGAATGAATAAAAAGCAAGTATAAGTGATATACCACCAAAAACACCTGGAAAAGTAGCCCCTGGATGCGAAAATTCAAGTATAATCCCCCATAATCCGAGCATTAAAAGTATATATGCAATAGTAGGGTTAGCTATTTTAGAAAAGAACCGCTCCTTGAATGTTGACTCAATACTTTTAGTAGTGCTTCCCTTAGTATGTAATATAAGAGTATCGGTTTCAGTTGCTACGCTTCTACCATCAAGCGAATCTACTAATTCTTGTAAATTATTAGCTCTAATATCTATTATTCCCAATTCCAATGCCTCCTCATCAGTTACGCTAACTGATTTTCTAACCGCTTCTTCAGCCCACTTTACATTTTTGCCCCGCTTTTTAGCAATAGACTTTATATAAGCAACGGCATCGTTTTCAACCTTATCTTTCATCTCACCTTCTATCTTCTGTCCCATAGCAACCGGATGAGCCGCACCTACATTTGTCCCCGGTGTCATTGCTGCAATGTGAGCGGACAACAAAATAAATACCCCAGCGGACGCACACCTTGCCCCTGATGGATGAACATACACAATAACGGGGATTTTAGCATTTAGAATAAGTTTAGTTATCTCACGCATCGCATCATCTAATCCACCAGGAGTATCAAGCTCAATAATTAGGCACTCCGATTTATCCTTTTCCGATTGCTCAATTGCCCTTAATACATATTCAGCAGCAGGCGGATGAATCACACCCTCAAGCTTGGCAACACTAATATGCC
>JACQXS010000026.1 GCA_016208615.1 Candidatus Stahliibacteriota bacterium
ATGAAGGAATAGTAATCCAATTTACTCGCTCTACTACCATAGAGTTGCAGAATAAATCTTCCTCACTGCCGACAACAATTGTGTTAAGAGAAGCATTTATTCCTATAACATAGAGTGGAGTAGAGCATGGATTAGATGCAGGGATACTTATACCGGTTCTCTGGCCAATAGTTTAGTGAACTATTCCATTATGCTGTCCCACTACATTGCCACTTTTATCTATAATCGGTCCACTGTCCAGTTCTCGAGATGATAGATAAGACTCAATGAATTCTACATAATTGTTATCTGGTATAAAGCAAATTTCTTGGCTCTCTTTTTTCTCTACTCCTAATTGCTTACCTATCTTTTTAACTTGCTCTTTTGTATATTTGGATAGCGGGAATATTGACTTGCCAAGTGCCTCTTGACTTAACATACTTAAGAAATATGACTGGTCTTTTAACTTATCTTTACCTCTTTTTAATACTACTCTATCGGCTGTTATAGTTACTTCTGCATAGTGTCCTGTGGCAATATAGTCTAAGCCAAGAGTTTTCGCCTTCTCTTTCAAGGCACCGAACTTAATTTTCTGATTACAGACTACACAAGGATTAGGTGTCTTGCCACATAGATATTCATTAACAAAATAATCTACCACCTCATGCTTAAATACATCTATTAAATCTATTGTATAGTGAGGAATACCGAGCTTGGCAGCAACTCTCTTAGCTGTATAAATATCTTCAAGTGAACAGCACCGCGAATTACAACTCATAAGTTTCATAGTCAGCCCAATAATCTCATCTGTTTTCTGTCCTCTGTCTTCTGACTTCTGTCCTCTGTCTTTTGTCAGTAATAAAGCGGCAACTGATGAATCAACCCCGCCACTCATCGCAATAGCAATTCTCATTTCATTTTTGGAAACTAATAGAAACTTGTAGAAACTAATAGAAATTTATGGAGATGACAACAATTTCTACTTAATTTCTACTAATCTCTATAAATCTCTGTTCGCTTTTCTCTTTCTGACTTCTGATTTCTGTCTTCTATTTATAGCACTGGTAGGTCTTTTTCAATCTCGTATTGAGTAACTTGACTACGATAGTCTTCCCAGATTCGCTTCTTATTCTCTAACAACTTAAAAAATACATCCGCTCCCAATGCTTTAAGAACGAGTTCTGACTTCTTAGTATGTGCAATTGCTTCGCCCAAACTTTCTGGAAGATATGTAATTCCTTTTGCCTTGCGTTCTTCAGATGATAGGGCATACACATCCTCTTCTATGGGGGCAGGTAGTTTATAGTGCTTTCGCATCCCTTCAAGGCCGGCTTGTAGTAGAACGGTATAAGCAAGATAAGGATTACAAGCCGGGTCAGGGCTCCTGTATTCTATCCGGACGGCATTAGGTTTGTCAGGAAAATACATAGGTACTCTTACTAAAGTGGACCTATTACGGTTTGCCCAAGAAATATAAACAGGCGCTTCGTATCCTGGGACCAAGCGTTTATATGAATTTACCCATTGATTAGTGACCAAAGTAATTTCTTTGGCATGAGTAAGCAAGCCTGCCATAAACTCTTCGCCTATTTTAGATAACTTACCCGAAGTGCCAAAAAATACATTCTTATCGCCCTTAAACAATGATTGATGCACATGCATACCGCTGCCATTGATACCAAAAATAGGCTTCGGCATAAAAGTAGCATATACACCATTTTGCTGGGCTATCTCTTTAGTCACAAGCTTATATGTCATAGTAAAGTCAGCCATTGCTAGTGCCTCATCATAGACGAGGTCTATTTCGTGTTGTGAAGGTGCTACCTCGTGATGCGACGCTTCTACCGGGATACCCATTTCTTCCAAAATGGCTACCGTTTTCATCCTAAGCTCATCTCCCACATCAGGTGGCGTAAGGTCAAAATACCCACCTTTATCAAGCGTAGTTAGGGTAAGAGAGGAGTCTTTGAAGTAGAAGTACTCCAATTCTGGACCCAAATAATATGTGAACCCAAGTTTGCGAGCTTCAGCTAAATTCCGTTTAAGCACATATCTTGGGTCTCCTTCGTATGGTGTTTTATCAGGTAATAGGATATCGCAGAACATTCTCGCCTCTTTTGGACTCCATGGCAAAACAGCAAATGTATTAATGTCCGGCATGGCAATCATATCGCTTTCGTGAATCCTTGTAAATCCTTCTATTGAACTACCGTCAAATCCTTTACCATTTTCTAAGGCATCTGCAAGTTGACTCATAGGAATAGAGACACTTTTTAAGTTCCCTATTACATCAGTGAACCAGAGTTGAATAAACCTGATTTCCTTTTCTTTTGCCAATTCTAATACTCCTTCTTTTGTCATTTTACCCCCTGTAAATTACTTACCTTATATCAAAAATCAAAAACACATTTTACTCTCTTTTTGAACTTTGAGCTTTGACATTTGGACTTCTTAACTTATAGTCTTCTATGGCAGCTTTTATTCCTTGTTCCGCCAATAGAGAGCAGTGCAGCTTATTAGCGGGCAGACCATCTAATTTTTCTGCTACCACCGTGTTACTGATTTTGAGTGCCTCCTCTATTGACTTGCCTTTCACTAATTCAGTTGCCATACTTGAAGTCGCTATAGCTGCACCACACCCAAAGGTTTCAAATTTGATGTCCACTATTATATTGTCTTTCACTTTTATGTAAATAGCCATCACATCACCACAAACAGGATTACCTACTTTACCTACACCATCAGGGTTTTCTATTTTACCCACATTTCGTGGATGCATAAAATGGTCCATTACTTTATCGCTATATGCCATAGTCTAAAAATATATTACCTTTTAAGTATAGTCAAGCATTTTATCTAATGCTCGTTTTGCTCGGTCTTTAATTTGCTCATCTATTTCTATTTCATATTGCTCTTCTAATAACGCAAAATAGACATCAGAAAGTGTAGTAAGTTTCATGTTCTTGCACATCCGTGCAGGTCCAAGGGTATAAAATAATTTATCCGGGTTCTCTTTTTTAAGCCGATAAAGTATTCCCTCTTCTGTGCCGACAATAATCTTTTTAGCATTGGAACTTTTGGCATACCTTATCATCCCATCAGTGCTTAATACTTCATCTGTCCCGCCAGAGCAGGATTTCCGCTCTGCTACAACAAGGTCAATCACTTCTTTTCTGCACTCCGGATGGACAATAATAACTGCCTCTTTATGTATTTGGCGTGCCTGCTTTACATCCTCTGGGGTTATCTTTTCATGCACATAACAATACCCATTATACGGAATAATCTCTTTATCTGTAAATCTTTGCACATAATTGGCAAGATTCTTATCAGGAACGAAGATTATCTTTTTTGCCTCTATATTTTGCACTACTTTAACTGCATTAGCACTTGTACAACAGACATCGCATTCTGCCTTAACATCGGCATTAGTGTTAACATAACAAACAACAGCAGCATCAGGATGTTTAGATTTAAGTTGCTTTAATTCATCAACTGTTACCATATCTGCCATTTGGCAACCCGCTTGTTTATTGGGCAAAATAACCTTCTTTTGGGGTGATAGTATTTTAGCACTCTCAGCCATAAACTTAACACCACAAAAAATTATTAGTTTGCAAGTGAGTTCAGATGCCTTTTTAGAAAGTCCTAATGAATCACCTATATAGTCAGCAATATCTTGAATCTCAGGTCGCTGATAATTATGGACAAGAATAATGGCTGACTTTTTAGTCTTTAACTCTTTTATATTCTCTATTACATTTTCCATCTCTGTCTTCTGTCTCTTTCGTGTAACTTAGTGTCTTAGTGCCTTTGTGGCAGGATATTTGAATTTCATTTGAACTTCTCTTTCTTAATCCTAATCCTTACCGCTTACAACTTCTTTCTGTCCTCTGTCTTCTGTTTATTCCCACACTCCTGTTATTTTTTCACCACACGCTTTACATTTCCCGTCAAGCACATTATTTTGCAAAATCTTATACCCAAACCGACGAATAAGTAGCCCCTGACACTTTGGACAATAGGTGTTCTCGGCTTTATGACCCGGAATATTACCAATATACACATATTTAAGTCCTACGCTCATAGCTATATTTCTTGCCCTTTCCAAAGTCTCAACCGGTGTAGGAGGCAGATTTTTAAGCTTATACATAGGCCAGAAGCGTGAAAAATGAATAGGCACATCAGCTCCTAAACTATCTCTTATCCACACACACATCTTTTTTATAATAGCAGGGTCATCATTTTTTGTAGGTATAATTAGATTAGTAATCTCCAAATGCACTCCTGCTGATTTTAATATCTTAAGCGTCTGAAGCACGGGCACAAGATGTGATTCAGTTAATTCTTGATAAAACTCATCTGTAAAGCCCTTTAAGTCAATATTGGCGGCATCTAAATACTTACATAACTCACGCAATGGCTCAGGATTTATATATCCTGCTGAATGCATAGTATTTTTTATACCTGCCTCGTGTGCTAGGCGAGCCGTCTCCAACATATATTCATAAAAAATAGTTGGCTCCGAATATGTATAGGCAATAGAGGGAGTGCCGCTTGTTTTTGCTCTTCGCACTACCTCTTCTGGTGAGAGGGTAAAATTTTGTGTCTCCTCAGGTGCGTTTTGTGCTATTTCCCAATTTTGACAAAATTTACACCTTAAATTACATCCTGCTGTGGCAAATGAAAAAACAAGTGTCCCGGGGAGAAAATGAAACAAGGGCTTCTTTTCTATAGGATCAGTATGTATAGCACAGGGAAGTCCATAAACCATAGTAAACAGCTTGCCTTTCTTGTTTTCTCTCACTTTACAGAATCCCCTTTCTCCCGGAGAAAGCACACAATTATGCGGACATAAATGACATTGGATTCTTTTGCTGTTTGAGGTCGAACCTCTTGAGGTTGAACCTCCTAATTTCTCCCAATACATTGCTATCTTCTGTCCTCTGTCCTCTGTCCTCTGTCCTCTGTCCTCTGTCCTCTGTCTTCTGTCTTCTGTCTTCTGACCTTGCGTACTCTTAATTCGCCAAAACAATATACCCGCAAGGACTATAAAAAACATCAAACTATACTTAATTAACCTCATTATCTATTGTAGGGACTACTTTACTTCATCAAGACTAACTTCTTCGTCTCTTTATAATTGCCTGTTGAGGCGGAGCCGAAATCCCGATTTATCGGGACAGCTTCTAATTCCACAAAATATATTCCTTTTCTGCCATTAAAGTTAAAGTCTATATGATAACTTCCCGGCTCTTTCTTTTCTGAGACTAATGTTTCTACTATTCTGCCCGCCGCATCATAGACTTGTATGCTAATATCTTGAGTATTTTGTACACTATATCTAATAGTTGCAGATTTACCACTCGGATTAGGATATACCTCTAATCTGTCTTCTGTCTTCTGACTTCTGTCTTCTATCCCTGTCTCGGGCTCTATTTTTATAAGCCAGGTGCCAAGACTATAAGGAAATCCATTATATCTTGTTGGAGAAGATTCTCCAATAATAATATATCCACCATCCGAAGTTGGCTGACCACTATAACCAATCTCCCAAGAATTAGTACTGATACTGCTTCTCATAATTTTTGTCCATAGAGTATCACCTGAGACATCAGTCCTTATTATCGCAATCCCATCAGCAAAGCCCCAACGACCGACTATAAAGTACCCGCTATCAGCAACCTGCTGCACTGAATATCCTTCAATACCAAAACTCTTATCCCATTCTTTATTCCCAAGCAAATCAGTCTTCAGTAACCTATGTTCTACAATAATAAATCCTTTATCCTGTGTTTGCTGAACACAATTACCCAATCCTTCGCCAAAAGTTTTATCCCATTCCTTATTACCGAGAGAATCCGTCTTTATCAACCATCCCTTATACCCACTTGAATCAAAATATATCCTTCCAGTAATAATGTACCCCTTGTCATGAGATTGTTGTACCCAACAACCTAAGACTATACCCGCGTTATCTCTACTAAAACTCTTCCCCCATTCTTTATTTCCCAATGAATCTGTCTTTATAAGCACAAGAGAGTCTTCCTGATTTTTGTCTCCTGTGATAATATACCCACCATCCTGAGTCTGCTGGGCACACTGTCCTCCGCCGGAACTCCTCTCTTCAAAAATTTTATTCCACTCCACATCACCCTGTGCATCTGTTTTTATAAGTACGATACTGGAGTCTTGATATCCTGTTGCAACAAGCCCTCCTCCTGTCACAACATAGCCGCCATCCTGTGTCTGCCAAATAGAATGATTGTATGACCCAACCTCACTAATAACTTTAAGCCATTCTTTATTTCCCAATGAATCTGTCTTTAGGAGTTTATACCCGTAACTTGATATAATATATCCTCCATCCCGTGTCTGGCTGACAGCAGTACCTACCAATTCATCAAACCTGCGTGTCCAAGCAGTATCCGGTGCCGCTGCAAATAAGCAATTCCCCCCCACCAATAACCCTATAACCCAAAAACCCTTATTATATTTAGACATCTCTTCCTCCTATTCTATCATTGTCAGTTGCACTTTGTCATTAAATATATGCTATAAGAATGGGTAAATGTCAACTAAAAACTAATTTTAATTGCATTACGGGGGCAGACTTTTTTGCACTCAAAACACTTTATACAATCAAGATGTGTATTATATGGCTTAACTCCCATTGGGCAAGATTTGGCGCATATTTCACATTTATTGCATAAAGTAGGGTCTATTTTTAATTTAATTACACTTATCCGATTAAATAGAGAGTATATAGCTCCTAATGGACAAATAGTACTGCAAAAAGGACACCGAGAAATAATAAATAGAAATAAAAATACTCCCAGTATTATCATTTTCATCCCAAAAAGCTTACCTACTAAACTTCTCATTGCCGCTGAGACCAATACTAATGGTATTCCTGCGCTTAACCCACCTTGTGGACAGAGTTTGCAAAACCATGGCTCCTGTGTTAATAAAGGCAGCAAAATCACTATCCCTAATAACACTACATACTTAAAATATCTAAATCCTTTGGGGATTTTGATTTTGAAGGTCTTTATCTTGTATAACAGGTCTTGCACCAATCCAAATGGACATATCCAGCCACAAGCAAGTCGGCCAAATAATGTACCAACTATCCCTAAATACCCGACTATATAAAACGGGATTTGCCTGATAGCTATAAAATGCTGTAATGTTCCAACAGGACAGGCAAATAAAGAGAGCGGGCAACCATAACAATTAAGAGTAGGGACGCAAAATCCTTTTAATGGACCTTGATAAATCAATCTACCAGTTATAAGACCACGAAAATATAAGTTAGGCAAAATAGCGCCTAAGAGTTGAACTATTCTCCGCTTCATTCTATCAGACTATTAGACCATCAGACTATCCGACCATTATCCTATCCCAATGCAAGAGAGACAAAGAGTAGTGGCATTGAGAATAACTTCCGCTATCTCTTTACGGAAAATACCGATAACTACTAATAAAACAGAAGCCAGAAGACAGATAATAGATGACAGATAACAGAATTTCTGATTTCTGACCTCTGACTTCTGACCTCTAACTTCTGACTTCCTTCTCATCTGAAAGTTAATTTTATACCTATGTAGATTAAATATATCCCGCAACCCCTTCTAACTATTTCAATTACTTTAATGATTACATTACTGCGTTTGATGATTACATTACTCCGTTTATTCCATTTAATTAAATCCGGTACACCACCTGCCAAAACTCCTACGGGAATTAGTGGACTAATCATAGTACCCGCTCCAAAGCACAGAGCATAAAATATGCCGTTAGCTATAGTTTTTGATTCAAGTGCAATATAACTAAGAACCCCGAATAAAGGAATACAAGGACTAAATCCTATAAGTAATCCTAATATCGCTATGCTGTGCAACTTATTTTGGAACGAGCGAAGCGAACCAGTGCGAGCAACTGCACAAAGTCTGTGTGTAAAGTTGCTTTTCTCTGTTAAAGCAATAAATAATCCAAATAATATAATAACAATCCCTACTATAAGGTACATATATTGACCCCAACCGCTTTCATAATAGTTTCTAATTACAATTTGCCCTATTTTTACAGCTATAATTGCCAAAACTACATACGCTAAAACACGAGAGAGTGAAAAAACTAATACACTCTTTAACCCATTTAACCATCCTGTCCTCTGTTCTCTGTCTTCTGTCCTCTGTTCTTTTTGTGTCCCCGCAATCAATGGTGCAATAATAGGCAGACAAAATGAAAGACAGGGCCCACTTCCCATTATCATTCCCATAATAAAAATATCCGTTGATGGATTCACTGTAAAATTAAATACAAAAAATCAAAATGCAACAAAATTTATAATTTTACCACTCTACTATGAGCATCAATGAAAGTATGTTATTTTTAACTTCTTCCTGCTTTTCGGAATATAAATAATACCCTACTCTAATCATTGCTCCTTGCATAATTATAGAATTCACCCCTACCCCTATCCTGGAAAGCAAATCGCTATTTTTTAACCCTTCATATTCCGCAAAAGGTGAAATTAACGGAAAGATAGGCAATTCACCTAAAATAGCATAGCCCAACAAATGCGTATTTAATCGTCTTCCATAGATACATTTAGCTAACAAAGATATGCGGAAAGGGATAAACAATTTATTATAATACTCATAATACTCTCTATTAACTTGTTTATATTCGGTCTCCTCCAAAAGATAGCCCATTCCAATATCAAATGCCCATAACTTCATATCTGCCGTTGTAGTATAAAGTTTAGTCTCTCCAATAGGAAATATACCAGCACTTAAATTAAATCTACGGTAGCTATAATTTCCCGCTATTCCTGTCTTATCTCTATTAAGTCCAAGCCCTATATTATCTTCCAATAGCGAAGTATGGTCAATTATTTGCTGTCCAAATGGAATACTAAATTTACCTATATTTACATTTCGGGGGAGTAGGGTTTTTAAGGGCGAGGGGGTGTCCCCATTGCCCTTAAGATGCGGATATGAAAAAATGGCATAAAAGCGCCGCACTACTCCAAGGTCATTGGAATAAAGGATTTTCAACTTATCGTGCGGATGGAAAGTCAAATCTATAATCCCATAATGAAGCCAAAAATGGGTAATATAAAGGCTATCTACTTCTGTCTCCTGTCTTGTATATTCTATACCCAACCGCCCATGAATTTCAAAAAGAGGTGCAACCTCAACCTGAGCAGAAAATAAGATAAATAAAAGAATCACTTATCTATTTATATTCACGAAGTCGCCGAAAACAATTACTTTTCTTTCGCTTTGCATTTTACAATTTACAATTTGCAATTATTATTTATGAGGTTCGTGGCTTATAGCTGTACCTTTCATAATTTCCACTGCATGTGTGAGACAAGGGAGAATAACTTTTAACCCTTGTTCCACTGCCTTAGTGCTACCCGGTAGATTAATAATCAAACTCTTCTTCCGTATCCCACATACACCGCGAGATAGTATAGCATGTGGAGTAATCTTAAATCCTTCTACTCGCATTATTTCACTTATACCGGGTACATTTTTTTCAATCACGCTTAAAGTAGCCTCAGGTGTTACATCTCTATCAGATAGCCCTGTCCCACCCGTTGTAATAATTGAATGTAATTCCATTTCATCCGCCATCCGGACGAGTTCAAGTCTAATCATCTCCAACTCATCTGGATTTATTTTATAAACTCCAATCTCTGCTCCGTCGCTTATAGTAATTACACCTACTTTCATATCAAATATATTAAAATTCAAATGTCAAAATCCAAATTCCAAATCAAATCACAAGTTCATAAGTCAAAAAACCTTCTTCTCCTTTGACATTTGGGTTTTGGATTTGATTTGAACTTTGAGCTTTGGCATTTCTTTTATTTTATCTCCTACTTTCACTTCGCCGCCGACTAATACTTTAGCAAATACACCTTCTCTCGGCATAATACAATCTCCTACTTGCTTGTAAATATTACACCTTTCGTGGCAAGTCTTACCAAATTGAGTAATCTCCAATTCAACAGCATTACCAACTTTAAGTCTATCGCCAACTTTTAAGCTCAACAAATCTATCCCTCTTGTGGTAATATTTTCCGCAAAATCTCCAAACCCCACATTAAGCCCAAGAGCTTTTATCTTATTTATGCTCTCCTCCGCTAAAAGACTTACTTGTCTATGCCAATTTGAGGTCGCACCTCTCCCAGAATGAGCATCACCTTCTAAGCCAAAATTAGGGATTAGTTCACAATGTCCAACATTAGTTTTTTTCATCCCCTTATTTTTACTTATACAGACGGCTAATACCTCTCCCATTAGATTAGAATAATTTTACTTTTACTATTTCACCCTTTGTTAGCACTTCTGTATTCTCAGATATCTCTATAAACCCATCTGCTGTGGCTAATGTAGTAATTGCACTTGAACCCCTTAAAACAGGTGCCGCATATTTCTTACCCTGTACCACATCAATCTTTACCGCCAAAAACTCATACCTGCCAATAGTAGAGACCACTTTTCTATTCAATTCTGCCTCTATGATTTCCACTTGAGGTTGAACCTCTTGGGGGTTTATACCAAGCATCTTTTTAATAACAGGAAGCACAAGGATATAAAAATCAGATAACGCAGAAGTAGGATGACCGGGTAATCCAATCACAGGTTTGCCAAGTATTTTAGCTATTATAGTAGGCTTACCGGGTTTCACTGCAATTCCATGCACTAATAGTTCACCTATCTCAGAGATTATCTCTTTCATCAAATCCTCTGTCCCCAAAGAACTACCACCTGAAATAAGTAATAAATCACAAGTATTTATACTATCTAAAATCTTATTCTTCAACTCTGCCTTATTATCTTTGACTAAGCCTAAGTTTATGGGCTCACAATTCTGCTCAATCAATGCATCAATAAGAGTTCGTGAGTTAATATCGTATATTTTACCATCCACCAGAGGATTGCCAGAAGCTATAATTTCATTTCCCGTAGATAATACACCTACAATGGGCTTATTTTTAACCCTTATACTTGAAATTCCCATTGCCGCCAATACTCCTGTATATCTTGAATTCAGCAGTGTGCCTTTGCTAAACACAAGTGTCCCACACTTAATATCAGACCCTATTTCTATAACATTATCACCAGGGGCAACAGATTTATAAATAATTAACTCTTTCTCCTTTTGTTCTGTCCTTTGTTTTCCATCTTCCAACATTTGGATTTGGGATTTTGGATTTTGGATTTTGTCTTCTGTACATTCTACCATTATGACCGCATCTGCACCTTCAGGAATAGGTGCGCCAGTAGTTATTTCAGTACAATGGCTATGGGTGATAGATTTTTTGCTTACCATTCCCGCTCTTATTGTGTCAATTATAGTCAACCTTTTAGGATGGGTATCATTGGCACCAAATGTATCGCTCGCTATAACTGCAAAACCATCCATAGCTGATTTCCTGAAATGCGGCACTGAAATAGGAGAGATAATATCTGCGGCAAGCACACGAAAAAGAGAGTTCCCAAGTTCAACCTCTTCGTCTAAAAGGGGAGTAATGAAACTATCCATTATCTTTAATGCCTGAGCTAACGACACCAATTCCCCAAATCCTTCTTTCCGCATACTATATTTGAACTTTGAGTTTTAAGTGAATTACTTAAAAGCAACTCTTATTTTAACTCCATTTGGCTCTACTTCTAATCCTAATCCGCTTGTAGGCAGATGTGTAGCAATAATTGCCGAAACTATACGATTCACTATTGCTAATCCAATACAATAACTTGTATTCCGGAACATTGACCTACTATTTGACCTTAAACTCCGGTACTCGTCCCATTTTTTCTCATCTTGCCACTCCCACCACAAAGAATCGGGCAAACTATTCTCCTCAATATACTTTAATTGCTCTTCCAGTGAATCAGGATAACGACTTCGGGCATCTTCTTTTACTGCTATATTGTAAGCTTCCAAATTCTTATACCACTCAACCGTTTCATAATATTCGTTATTCTGCTTACTTTTGGCATCTGCATTCGCACAGGCATATAAAAGACAATCTTTGGCAAGTACCCCCGCATACCAGCGTAAGCCAAAAAATGTACTCCAGATGCCCGTTTCTATCGTATAGGCACGAAGAGCATCTGATTTGCTACCCATATATTGTTCACCCAAACCAGGCAATAAAAGCGACAAAGCAATCGCCTTCTTATGAGACTTTGGCTCAAGCACTATATTGGGTGGAAGCTGTATTTTTACTCCCTCGCCATAACTCACACTACCTAAAGCCAACATAATAAATATCCCTCTCATCTTGTCCTCCCTTTTTCTTGTTATCAAATTCTATTAACCTCTTTTTAGATATACTTTGAAAAACATATCTCGTCAAGACTTTTTTTGGATTACATTTTTTCTTGACCTTTTTTGTAATTGCATAATAATTACTATATGGCAGTTTATTTTATTTCGGATGCCCATTTTGGAGATAAATCCGCACAACAAGAAAAAGATAAAGTCAATAAGTTTATTGACTTTATTGAACATATCAAGGGGTGTGAGACATTATTTATAGTAGGTGATTTGTTTGATTTCTATTTTGAATACCACACCCAAATACCTAAGTCCCATTTCGCTATCCTAAATATATTGTCTTCACTAAGATGCTCGGGGACTAAAATTTATTACCTCGTAGGCAATCATGACTATTGGGTGGGCGAGTTATTTACTCAGACGCTGGGAATAGAAGTATGTAAAAAGCCACTGGAACTGACCATACAAGATAGAAAACTATTTATTGCTCACGGAGATGAGTTATCAAAATTTGACCCTATGCGGTGGTTATTAAAGAACAAGATAGCGATTTCCCTTTTCTATTGCCTCCACCCTGACCTTGCCTATCTTATTGGAAGATGGGTTTCAAAACTCTCTGCCAAGACACATAAAGTTTTTTCCTTTGATAAGCTTTACGAGATAGTAAATCAAAAGTTTGCTAATGGGTTTGATGCCATAATCTTTGGACATATTCACTCCCCAAAGCATATACAGTCAGATGTCAGATGTCAGATGTCAAGGGTAGGTGCGGGTCCCCTGACCCGCACAACAGATGTTAGAAAACAAGATTTCCTCTTAATTGGGGATTGGGTAAAACACTTTACCTATATCCAACTACAAGATGGTGAATTTAAGCTTCTACAGTGGCAACAAGAGGTGCAACCTCAACCTTCTGATGAACCACTTTCTCAACCTTATTTGCCTTCAAACACTTAGTACAGACAAAGATACTCTTTACTTTGTCATCTAACTTAACCTTCACCTTTTGTAAGTTAGGGAACTGACGGCGTTTAGTCACCCTATGTGAGTGACTTATTGTCGCCCCATACAATCCCTTTTTACCACAAATTTCACAGCGTCTTGACATTTTCGCTCATCTCCTTAAAGTTTTTTATTGTCTCTGATGGACTTAAAGTTCTAAATATACCTGAACCCGATACTATGATATCCGCCCCCGCACTTAGAACTATGGGTAAGGTATCCATTTTTACCCCTCCATCAACTTCTACTCTAATATCTCTTTGGTTCAAAACTCTCACCTTTTCAAGTGGCTCTTTAATAAATTCCTGACCCCCGAATCCGGGATTTACTGTCATTACTACTACAAAATCAACTTCTTTAACCCAAGGAATTATTGCTTCTAACTCAGTATCCGGATTAAGAGCAATACCTGCAAGTTTATTACTCTCTTTTATTAGTTTAATCGTCTTTCCTACCTCTGTAGTAGCTTCTATATGAAAACTTATCCAATCCGCACCAGCAATAACAAAATTATTAACCCATTTTTCAGGTTTGTCAATCATTAAATGCACATCTAAGGGTAAATTTGTGAGTTTGCGTATCCCTTCTATGATTACAGGCCCAAATGTAATATTAGGAACGAAATGACCATCCATTACATCCAGATGTAAAACATTTGCGCCTGCCTTCTCTACCATTCTTATTTCTTGCTCAAGATGTGAAAAGTCACACGCAAGCAATGACGGAGCTATTTGTATCATTTTTTATTATTTTCTCTTTTGGACTTTGGGCTTTGACATTTGAGCTTTATCACTTTCATTCTTCAATCCTGAAATTCAATGGCTGTACTACCCTCACTCTTACAGGAATACCTCTTTGCTTACCAGGTTTGAACCTCCATTTACGAGCCGCTTTTACTGCTGATTCATCTAACATTTCGTGCAATGATTTAACTATTTTAGTCTCTATCACCACCCCAGTAGTATCAACCACAAGTTCAAGCACCACCTGACCTGTAATTCCCACTTTCCTCACTACTTCAGGATATTCAGGTGGAACAAAGTATTTCTGCAATAATTCGGGCTTCTCATCCACTATATTTACATCAAAAACTGGAATCTCCGGTGCTTCCGGGGTTGGCGGAGCTTTATTAAAACTTATCCCGGCCGTGGGGTCAATAGTGCTTTTTTCAATCTCCTCTTCGGATTCGGCCGCTATAGGCATCTCGGGTTTCGGTGGTGGTGGTAACTCATTTTCTAATTGCTTTAATTGTGGCGGTAGTTCTATAGTTTGCACCACAATATCCGTCCTCTTAACATAAGGTTTAGGATTAGTTTGCGGAATAAACAAACAAGCCATAATAAAGAGTGTAAGTGAAATGAAAAAACCTATTTTTAGATGATAAGGAATACGACCATTTAAATCAAAATCTATATTTGTATAGTTTTGCATTTTACAATTTACAATTTGTATTTTGAACTTTGAGTTTTGAGTTTGCATCATTGTGCCTCTTCTTTTAGAGTAGTAAGTGATACTTTCAATGCTCCTGCCTCTTTTAGCTGTTCAAATATATCTGAAAGCATCCCATACTCACTATCTTTATCCATCAAAATAGATATAATTATGTCCGGATTTATGGCTATCTTTTTTGCCACTACCCTACCCACAAACTCTGATTTTACTATGTTGTCATCTATGGATATTACGCCTTCCGTAGAAACCCATATTTGAACAATGTTTTTACTGGGTACCTTTTTAGTTGATACTGCCTTAGGTAATGTAACAGGGAATCCGTGTACAGAGATAAATACAGTTGTAAGCATAAAGAAAATGTTGAGCAAAAAGGCAATATCTGACATTGAACAAGTTGGCACATCAGGAGTAATTTTAGGTAATCTTTCAAGTCTCATTGTTTTTCACCCAAACACCCCGTCTGCCCCGCTTACTTCGGGATTTTCAACTTTGCATCCACCCCTCTATGAGAGGGGAATTTCTATGGCGAAACATCTCTTGGAGAAGCAAATGCGATTCGCAAAGCATTTGCTTGACGGAGTTCATCAAATACTTTAGTCACTTTATCATATTTACATTTTCTATCTACGGTCAATGAAAATATGAGCGAATCATTCTCAGATAACAATAGTTCTGCTTTTTCCTTTATCTCTGCGAGAGACACCTCTTCTTCGCCAATTTTCACCTGTCCCTGCATATTTACGAACACATTTATAATGTTTGTCTTCCTGACCTTAATTTCTTTACCCTTTTCTGGCAATACTATTTGTAATCCTTTTTGAGTAGCAAATACACTTGTGAGCATATAAAAAACTATTAACAAAAAGGCAATGTCCGACATTGAAGTAGTGGGTATATTTGCCTGATATTTTGGTCTCTTGCGGAGTATCACGGCTTTTCCTCCATTAAGAAAGCAATCAGCTCAGTGGCTGCACTTTCCATCATCCGTGTATATTCGTTGCTACGACTCGTAAAATAAACATGAAAAGAGACTACGGGGAAGGCGATTGATAATCCTACTGCTGTTGTAATCAGGGCTTCCGAAATACCACTGGCTACAAGAGTAGGCTCTACTTCACCTGCTATAGCTATTGCCTGGAAAGCGTGAATCATCCCCGATACCGTACCCAAAAACCCAAGCAAAGGCGCTATAGTGCTTATAGCAGCAAGAATAGTTAATCCACGGTCAAGGAATGCCAATTCCTTCGTCCCGCTATAAGCAACTGATTCTTCCACTGCATCCCTGTGTGGACCTACTTTTTCATAACTTTCAAGAGCAGATTTGATAACTTTTGCCGCCGGTGATTTATATTCTTGACAGTATTCTATTCCCTTTTCTACGCCATCTTTTTTAACAATCACTTTTAATTCGTCCATAAACTTTCTCATATTAGTCAGCGGCCACATATAAGCACCGCCCGCCTTCCAATAAGCTACTAATCCTGACATACTCCATTGGTTCATTTCGCCCCCTATTTAACTTAAAATATCAAAAAAACTTGGAGTGTCAAGTTTTTTGTCCCTATTTGTTAGATAAAAGATAAAATTACTCTTTGAGGCACCTTCGTAAAAATGGCTTGACATTGACAAAAATTCAGAATAAACAATAACATAGAGCAAAAAACTAATATTCTCTAAAATAGGGGGTTAAAAGTTATGGCAACCACAAGGGATGTAGCCAAAGGAGTAACTATAAAGATAGATGGTGAGTTCTACACTATTGTAGACTTTGCACATCTAAAAGTAGGTCGTGGCGGTGCATTTATGAAGATTCATATTAAAAACTTAAAAACAGGTGCCGTGATAGACCGCACTTTTAATAATGGTGCAACTATAGATGTAGTTCGGGTTGAAGAGAAGTCTATGCAATATATTTATAGGGAGGGCGAGACTTATTATTTTATGGACCAAGAAACATACGAACAGATACCATTAGCAGTGAACATTTTGCGGGAGGGTAAAAAATACTTAAAAGAAAGTGATATAGTGCATCTGCTTACCGTAGAAGGCGAGATATTAGGAATAAAGTTACCCAACTTTTGTGACCTAAAAGTAGTAGAAACCGAGCCTCCCCTTAAAGGTGCAAAAGCAGCAGGTGGATTGAAACCCGCCATATTAGAAACCGGTATCTCTATTCAAGTGCCACTTTTTATAACTCCGGGCGAGATAGTTAGGGTAGATACAAGAACAGATAGATATGTAGAACGAGTAAAATGATTATAGGTGTGATAGGTGGTAGTCATTGTACCTCTGATATTTATGACCTCGCATATGAGGTAGGTGTGGGAATTGCAAAGAGCAAAAATATAGTCATCTGTGGAGGGCGGAGCGGAGTAATGGAAGCCGTCTGTAGGGGTGCAAAGAGCCAAAATGGCTTGACTATTGGAGTATTGCCCGGTAGAATAAAAGAGGAAGCCAATCAATGGGTAGATATTCCAATAGTAACGGGTATGGGCGTGGCGCGCAATGTTATTATAGTTAGGTCGGCGGATGCTATCATAGCGATAAATGGTAGTTATGGCACACTATCTGAGCTTGCTATAGCGTCAAATTTGGGCATCCCAATAGTAGGACTCTTGACTTGGGAAGTAGATTTACCTATAAAAAGAGTTAATCTTCCCGAAGAAGCAGTAGGTTTGGCAATTAAAATGGCATTAAGCACAGAAGATAAGGAACGCAGAACCGCGATATAAAGACTATATGGGTTATATAAAATTACCACAGGATAATACGCCTTTAGTTCTTCTTGGCGATGTTATGGAAGGATTAAAGAAAATACCTTCAGAATCTATTTCTTGTATTGTAACTTCTCCTCCTTATTGGAATTTAAGAGATTATTATATTTCAGGCCAAATTGGCCAGGAGAGAACTCCGGAAGAATATATTACTAAAATGGTAGAAGTGTCCAAAGAATTGTTGCGAATTTTGAGGAAAGACGGAGCATATTTTTTGAATATTGGTGATACATACATTGATAAGGGATTACAAATGATTCCACAACGGGTTGCATCAAGAATGATAAATGAAGTTGAAATAATTGGTAAAAACAAAAAAAAGATAGGTTGGCTATTACGAAACCAGATAATTTGGCATAAACCTAATCATATGCCATCACCAGTTAAAACAAGATATACCAATACCTACGAGCCGATTTATTTCTTTACTCGTGATGATTGGGAAAAACAAGTATATTTTAACTTAGATGCAATTCGTATTCCTTACAAGACAATGGAGGAAAATAGCAAAACACCACAACTATATTTGGATTTAAGTTCAGATGTCTCTAAAAAAAACAATAACTTTGAATTTCCAAAAGAGGTAAAAGAAGAAGAATATAAAGAATTATTACCTCAAATAGAGAAGAAAAACAAAGAGCTTAATTATAATGGAAAATTTAAAGGACACGAAATTAATATCGGTGCTTCCCCTGGAGGGCGTTTTTCTATTACAGGAATAAAATATGTTAAAAAAAGGAAAGTAGAGCTTTCTCAAAATGTTATATGTGATTACCTAAGACAATGGAGAGAGAAAAAAGGAATTTCTGTTAAGGAAATAGATGAGAATTTAGGCTATGATTATACAGCAGGTCATTGGTTTCGCAAAGATGCTGGCGGGTCATTACCTACTCCACATGACTGGATAAAACTTAAAAAATTGTTGGGATTTGATACTACATACGATAAAGAAATGACAGAAATGCATTATGTTTTGCAGATGATTAGGAAACATCCTAATGGTAAAAATCCTGGTGATATATGGGAGATGAAATGTGCTAAATTAGAAAAAGCTCATTTTTCTGTTTTTCCCGAAGAACTACCCAGAAACGCAATTTTATCCTGTTGCCCCCCTAATGGTATTGTTTTAGACCCATTTGCGGGTTCCGGAACAACAGGTAGGGTAGCAAAGGAATTAAATAGAAAGTCTATATTGATTGAGTTACAGCCACGGTTTTTAAGGATTATTAAAGAAAGATGTGAGAATATTGAGGAGATAAAACTATGATTAACGACTTTAAATTAGAAGAATTAGAGAAAAGATACCTTGACTATATTGCAACTTCATTACGGCAAGATTTGAAAGGTCTTATATGGGGACTAAATTCGAGGATAGAAATGCTGAATGACTGGAAAAGTGAATTTCTAAAAACAGCAAGAGCAGGATATAATGCCTCAGATTTAGATGCAGGAGCAGAAAGAATATTCCATCATCTTTTTACTCCAATGTTTAAGTTTCCCAATTCCTGCCCGATAGGTTCTGATTTAATGTATCAAACAGAGGACGCTATAGTACATATTGAGATAAAAACTAATTTAATAACAAACCCTGATTATAGAGGTAAAGTCCAGTTAGGAAGGAATCAAATTTCTTATGAAACCTCTGAATTCAAACCCAATTTACCTTCTCTTTATAAGTCTATCGGCTTACCTACCTTAACTTATGTAATACAAATTGTTCACGAGCATATGAGTCCAAAAATTAATGCCTTAAATGTAATATGCATACCTAAGGACAATTACTAAAATACTATGGAAAGAAAATACTGCAAGCCGGAAAAGGTGGATGGCTTAAAGCTACAGATATTAGATATAATTATGCTAAAGAGCCATATTTCATACTATTAAAAAAGAGATACGAGAGAGAGATATTTAGAATTGAGATTCTTGCTTTGGATAAGGATTTTAGTATCAAAGAACTGACAGGGAAGGAGTTACCGATTACTCCATATAGGACAATATGATGAAAGATAAAAACATAGTGCGGGGGCATATATTTGTTTCAGGGGTAGTGCAAGGTGTTTATTATCGGCAATTTACACAAAGTAAAGCCAAGGCGTTTGGACTTACGGGATGGGTGAAAAATTTACCTAACGGTATGGTTGAAGTAATGTGTGAAGCAGAAAAGGGACTGATTTTAGAGTTTATAAAAGAATTGAAAATTGGACCCCCATCTGCAAATGTTGTTGGAGTTCAAGTTGAATGGAAAGAATATACAGGCGAATTTAATGACTTTGAGATAAAATTTTAGAAGGAGGGGATGATGGAATTAGATAAATTTATTCGTAGTGTGCCTGATTTTCCCAAGAAAGGTATTTTGTTCCGCGATATTACAACTCTTATAAGGGATGCGGGTGCATTTAGGAATGCGATTGATAAATTTTATGAGCATTACAAGGATAACAGAATAGATAAAGTAGCGTCAACTGAGGCAAGGGGTTATATTTTTGGTGGTGCAATTGCTTATAAATTGGGGAGTGGAGTTGTGCCAGTTCGTAAGCCCCGTAAATTACCTGCACCTGCTATTAGAGAAGAGTATGAATTAGAATATGGAACTGATGCTTTGGAGGTACATTGTGATGCTATTACTGCGGGTGAGCGGGTTTTAGTGTTTGATGACCTATTGGCTACGGGTGGAACAGCATTAGCTACTTGTAGATTAGTGGAGCGGCTGGGGGGTAAAGTAATAGGAGTGGCGTTCTTAGTGGAACTACTGGAACTAAATGGTAGAGAAAAGCTTAAAGCATACGACCTATTTTCAGTAATCAAATATTAAAAAGCTCAAAGCTTAAAATAGCTATAAGTTGTAAGTAGTAAGGATTAAGCTTAATTCATATGACTTATAACTTACAACTTCATTAAGGGAGGAGGTAAAATGGGCGTAAAAATAGCAGAAATTGGCAGACAAGATACAGCGGCTGATTGTTTTATACATCTTGAAATTAGAGAGAAAGGTGGGCTTGATATAGACCTTAAAAGCAAAGTCGCCTCTATGTACAGCAGCTCTATAAAAACGCTTGTCCAAGAGATGATGAGTTTTTTTAGCATAGATAATGCTTACATTCATATTGAAGATAGTGGCACGCTTCCTTTTGTATTAAGTGCAAGGATTGAAGGTGTGATAAAAAAGCTCTTTTTGGAGCAAAGTGGAAATCCCGACCTGGCGGGACCTGATAAGAAGCCCGAGTTTATCTCTCCTATTATTAATCAAAATCTATTTCCTGTGGCACGCGATAAAATAAGACGCAGCAGACTTTATGTCCCCGGTGACCAATCAAGATTTATCATAAATGCGGGACTTTATTCTCCAGATGCTATAATTTTGGATTTAGAAGATGCAGTGGCGCCAGCTGAAAAGTATGGTACTCGCTTCATAGTGCGTAATACTTTGAGGGAAGTGGACTTTTTTGGCGCTGAACGGATGGTGCGTATAAACCAATTGCCGATGGGGTTGGAAGATTTAGAGTTCATAGTAGGGCATGGAGTACACACTATTCTTATCCCTAAATGTGAGACTGCTGACCAAGTTAAAGAAATAGAGGCAAGGATTCAAGAGTTACGAACTGAGCGTAAAATAGGACAAGAAATTTATCTTATGCCTATCATAGAAAGTGCATTAGGTATTGTTAATGCATATCAGATAGCCATGGCTTCACCTAATAATATAGCTCTGACTATTGGACTTGAAGACTATACCGCAGATATAGGCGCCGAACGCACAAAAGAAGGGAAAGAGAGTTTGTTGGCCAGACAATCAATAGTCACAGCCGCAAGAGCAGCAAAGGTTCAGCCCATTGATTCAGTGTTCTCGGACATTGGGGATATAGAAGGCTTAAAGCGTAATGTCCTTGAATCTAAATCGCTTGGGTTTGAAGGGATGGGCTGTATTCATCCTAATCAAATAAGGGTGATACACGAAAATTTTGCTCCCACACAAAAAGAGATAGATAAGGCAAAGCGCATTGTATTGGCTCTTGAAGAAGCACAAAAGAAAGGGCTCGGTGTCGTGGCACTGGGAACTAAAATGATAGACCCACCCGTAGTTAAAAGAGCAGAAAAGATATTGAAACTGGCTATCCAAAGTGGGATAATTTCGGATATTCTGTAGTTATCGAAAATTGTGTCTTTAGAAAAAGGTATTCAAATGAGCAAAGAGCAAATACCAAGAATTGATAGCAATGAGGAACTAAGGAATTTACTTTTACCTTATTGTCGCTTAAAATATGGAGAGGTTTGGAATGATTCTGTTTCTGGTCATAAAGTAGGCTGTCTTGATGCTACAAATGATAAGGATATTCTAAAATTGATGGGCAACAATAAAGCTATATTATCGATTCAAGACCCGCCTTATAATGTTGTCGTGGGCAATAATAATACTAACAATTTAGGTAAGATTTCATTAGGAAAGTATATAGAGTGGAGCAAACAATGGGTTCAAAATACAGTTAAAAAGTTAAAAGCTGATGCCCATCTTTATATCTGGTTAGGAGCTGACCAGAATGAAGGATTTCAACCACTGCCAGATTTTATAATTATGATGAGAGACTTTAAGGGACTAAAGACAAAAAGTTTTATCACTATGCGGAATCAGCGAGGATATGGGACGCAGAAAAATTGGATGGCAGTCAGGCAGGAGCAATCCAGAGTTTAATATAGATGCTGAATACACTGATATTCCTAAAATTTTAAGAGGATACTATAAAAAGGTCAATGGTAAAATTATGGAGAACATGGAGCGTAGTAAATCAGAAAACATAAGAGCAGGTAATGTTTGGGTTGATATTCAACAAGTATTTTATAGAATGGAAGAAAATGTCCCAGGATGCTATGCTCAAAAACCACTAAAAGCCATAGAACGGATTATTTTAGCCAGTTCCAAAAGGAACGATTTAATAGTAGATTTTTTCGCCCACGCAGGTACTACCTTACTTGCTGCTGAAAAGTTAAAAAGATGCTGTTTTACAACTGATATTGACCCTATTTTTACTGAAATTAGTATAAGAAGATTGGAACATTTTAGGAAAACAGGACAATTTGGATGGCAATTCAAAAATCCGTTTCCTGAGGTTGATATAGGATTGGGAATAGAAAATGAAAGCGAAAAAGAGAATAAATGTTATAATAAAACAATGTTTGATGATTTTGTGGCCCAAAAGAAGGAGCCAATATGGAAAAGTTGAAAAAAGAATTAGACAAGTTAATTGAAAAACTGGAAAATGCAGATGATTTTTGCGATACTTTAGAAAATCTTGTATCGGTTTACCCTTTCAGTGAATATGAGTACATTATTTCTCATTTACTTGCCACTGATAAGCTTACACTTGAGGAGTATTATGATTTAAGGAATTCTTACATAGACAGGAATTTATATCTCTACATATTTGAGATTTCTGCCCCAAGAGGTTTTGGTGATAAGTGGGCATTTGGTCACTTAAAAGAACTTGTTCCAGATTTTCAAAGGCCAAATAAGAAATTAGACCCCAAGTATTCAGGTGAATATGACTTTTGGTTAGATTGGACAGATGGGAAAAATAAATCTCATGGTATCCGTGTAGAAATTAAGACATCAAGAGCAGTAGATTTTGAGGAGCCAGATGAACCATTATATATTAAGGCATTATCCTTTGATTCTGATAGACCTTTTGATATGAATTTTCAGCAGATTAAAACAAAATGTGCTAATGTTTTTGTTTGGATTGCGGTCTGGCGTGATAAGATTAGATATTGGGTCTTAAATTCAAAAGAAGTTCAAATTAACAAATATTTCTCTAAAGGTCAGCATAGAGGGAATATAGGAGAAGGGCAACTACATATAAATAGAGAGAATATATCTGATTTTGAGAGGTATGCGGTAAAATCAACGGAAATTAAAGAAGCGGTAATAAAGTCTTACATACGAATAACCAAAAAGGGAGGTAGAAAAAGATGAAGGGAAAAAATAATGCTGCGGGTAGATGGGTGCCGGATGAGATAAATGGCAAGCCCGTCATCCCGTATCAAGGTGTAGGTAAATATATTCCCGATTATAATAAATTTGCTCCTCGTGTTGCAAGTTGTGCTAATTATCCTAATGATGGGAATAAAATTGTCCCTTCATTAAGGGAAGCATTAGAACGAGCTGGTCTACGCGATGGTATGACTCTTTCTACACATCACCACTTTCGTGATGGCGATAAGATAGCCAATATTTTATTTGATACGGTTGCGGATATGGGAGTTAAAGATACCATCTGGTTTCCCTCTGCCAGTTTTTCTTGTCATAAGCCGATTATAAATCACCTTGAATCCGGTGTCGTGCATCATATAGAGGGCAGTATGAATGGTCCTTTGGGTGAATATTGTACATATGGCAAAATGAAGGGTCAAGGTGTGTTGCGTTCACATGGTGGTAGGTATAGGGCGATTCAGGATGGTCAGGTGCATATAGATATAGCTGTAATAGCGGCTCCTACTTCTGACCCATTTGGCAATGCTAATGGTTTATATGGCAAATCAGCTTGTGGGTCTATTATGTTTGCTTTGGCGGATTCGCAATATGCGGATAAAGTAATTGTAGTAACAGATAATTTAGTTCCTTTTCCTTGTATTCCTTGGCAGATTCAGGGTAATTATGTAGATTCTGTTGTTGTCATGGACGATATAGGCGACCCATCTAAAATAGTGTCCGGGACAACCGAGATAACTAAAAGTCCTGCCAGATTATTGATAGCTGAATATGTGGCCCGCTTTATTCGTGAAGCGGGGATTATGAAAGATGGGTTCTCATTTCATGCCGGGGCAGGCGGAACTGCCTTGGCTTTTGTCATTTACCTAAAAGAGATGATGAAAGAGGCAGGCGTTAAAGCGGGATGGGTTAGAGGGGGAAGCACAAAATATCTGGTAGAGTTATTGGAGGAGGGCTTGACTCCCGCCATACTTGATGGCCAGACATTTGATTTAGATGGTGTCAGGTCAATGAGAGATAATCCTAAACATGTATGGACCAGTCCATTTACCAGTTATAGTTATCACGGTAAGGGACATTTTGCTTCTTTGGTAGATGCGGTAGTACTTGGAGCAACTGAGGTGGATATAAATTTCAATGCCAATGTAGTTTCTCACTCTGACGGTAGGTTATTACACGGCATAGGTGGATGGCAGGATTGTTTATTCTCCAAATGCACTATATTGGCAATCCCGGCTTTCCGTGACCGGCTACCTGTGATTGTAGATAAAGTTACTACTCTTTGTGGTCCGGGTAAGCTGATTGATGTTATCGCCACTGAAAGGGGTATTGCCATTAATCCAAGACGCCAAGACTTGATAGAAGCGGTAAAAAACTCTTCGCTTCCTATACGGACGATTGAAGAAATAAAAGAAGAAGTGGATAAAATATGTGGTGGCTCACCTACTCCGCCAAATGTAGATAAAGATAAAGTAGTCGCCGCTATCCAATGGGTGGATGGGACTATAATAGATGTTGTGCATAAAAAGATATAGCCCAATAATAAAAGAAAAGTTGTAAGCTATGAGGATTAAGTTTTGAGCCATAGGCTCATCAGCCTCCGGCTGAAATTTTTGCTATTTGTAGCTTGTGGCTTTTTTTGAACTCCCAGACCTTTCATAAAATTTAGTGCTTGACAAATCTTGTATTTTATAGTATATGATAGGTAGAGGAAGTAGGTAATAATATTTGTGGTTCTAATATTTTGCAGAATGCAAGATTTTTGTAAGAACAATAGTGTAGATAGTGTAGCAAATGGACTTGAGTTCACAAGATATGTAATTGAAGAAGGGTTAGATAGACCACATGGAGATTGGGCAGGAGATGTGCAGGGCAACAATCCTCGCTGGGTAAATGATGTCTTTGGAACAATTGGGATGAGTTCTCAAGCGGTCTGGTATGAAAATGCAGGACTCGGAACATTGTGGGGACCAAGGAATGTAATCTATACATCTGATAGATATTGTATGGAAATAGCAGCAGGAGATTTAGATAATGATGGAGATATAGATGCGGTATCAAACCACTCTAGTTTAGATTCTTTGGGCACAAGTTTCCTTGCAATACACAGGAATAATGGCAATGGCACCTTTACCACAACTACTCTACCATCGCTTCAGACGGGGATACGACAGATTAGGATAGTAGATATAAATGGGGATGGGCTGCGTGATATTGTTATAGCTTGTGACGCATTTTACTTTGACTGGCAGAGTGGTACGGGTGTTTATTGGTATAGAAATAATGGGGGGATGAATTTTACGCAAAACTATGTTGGTGGTAGATGCAATGCTTGGAAGGTGTATTGTATTGATTTTAATGGCGATAATCATAAAGAGATAGTGGTAACCGAAGCATATTGGGGCGAGAATGAGAATTTGCCTTGCAGGGTGATTTTGTTTAGAAATAATGGGGCAGAATCATTCACTCCACAAATCATTGACCCAAATGCAGATCCTGCTGATGGGTCAGCAGCAGGAGTAATTTGTGCTGACTTTGATAAGGATGGAGATATAGATATCATAAGTGGAGGGCTGAGTAACGGTGAGATTTATGGATATAGGAATATAGGATATCCTAATTTCTCAAAATATACAATTGATGGTGATGCTTCGGAACTCGATGGAATTGATATGTGTGATTTTGATGTAGATGGTGATATGGATTTTGTAGCAGCTGGACGAAATTATTGGATAGCGTGGTATGAAAATCTTGCCCCAGCAAGCCCTGGTAACTTTTACAAACATATATTTGATACTGAGTGGCGATATTTTGACCTTCCATACACTACTTATTTAGATGGAGATAGTTGTTGCGACTTAATAGTATCAATAGATGGTTATTCTAATGATGGGCGATTTGTAGTATATCTCAGCCCCTGCTCAACCGCAGCAGTTGAAGAAAAGGAATATACATACGGAACTAATTGGATGAAAGTACCAACTATTATTAGCAGTGATTTTGCCAAGATAGAATATAGCATACAGGATAGAGGAGATATAAAATTAGATGTGATAGATATAGCGGGTAGGACATTGCAAGTGATTGAGCAAAAGTATTGCAATCAACCGGGAGTCTATAGAACAGTATGGAATATAAACAAAAAACCCAATGGAATATATTTTGTGAGATTGAAATCTAATAACATTTCACCTATTGTCAGAAAGGTAACTGTAATAAGAAATAGATAGTCAATAAAGCTGAAAAGCTAAAAAAATAAGAAAGGGGGAAAGAATGTGGTATGTAATGTTAGTAATTGTTGGGACTATTGCCCGCCAAACTGATTGGATGGGTGGTGATGGAGTATTTGGTCCGGTAAGTAATTGGGGGACTCAGTATTGGATAAGTGATAGCGTAACTGTAGCTACGCCGGGACAGGTATCACTTATAGCTACAAGCCGGAGTTACGGGAATTGGACAAAACATATTGTAGAGGCGAATGCTGGGATACCATCATATGCTCAGGGGCTTATGCCAGCAGATATAGATAAGGATGGGATTCAAGATTTAGTCGCTTATACTAATAATGAAATAGTATGGTATAAGCACGATGGATTGTATAACTTTTCGCCCAATGTTATAGGGGCAGCCTCTGCATCTGCATGGTCTCCTTGTACTTATCCTTGTGATTTAGATGATGATGGCGACATAGATGTGTTAGTAGCTACAAATAATGTTGGCATAGGATGGTTTGAAAATAAGGGCTTACCGAATTGGGAATGGCACGCATTAGATAGCTTAAAAGGATATCATAGAGTATCGGCTACTGATGTGGAATTAGATGGAGATATTGATATTGTAGCGGTTGACGATGACCCCAGTCCTACTGGTGGAGATGGAGATATTTATCTTTTTAGAGATACTACTGGAAATCAAGCTTTTAAAAAAGAGCTTGTAAGAAATCTTCCCAACGGAGTAGGATGGAGAGTTTATACTGCTGACTTTAATAATGATGGCTATCCTGATATCTATTCTGGGGCATGGAATTATATTTATGTTTTACTCAATAACCAGAGTGGCAATTTTACATTAGGATGGACTTCTCATATAGATGAATGGGATGGGGCATGGCCAGCAGATATTGATGGAGATGGGGATATGGACCTAATAGCTACGGAACAATCTAATATATTTGGATATTATGCACTGCTTAATAATGGCACAGGAACTAATTTTGATACCCTATTACTAATAAGCGGGGTATCATTCTATGATGATGGAGCTATGAGTTGCGATATGGATTTGGATGGATTATCAGATATAATAGGGTCGTATTCAAGAGTAGGATGGTTTAGACAGGATTCAGCGAATCCTTTGACATTTACTCTATACAATATAGATGCCGCTTTGGGTGGTGCTTCTCATTGGATATATGCGGCTCCTTTGGGGAATTGTACTCCCAGTATAGACCTATTGGTAACTTGTGACGGAGCGCATATAGTGTACGAAAACAATATGCTAACGGGATTCGCAAAAATCGGCTACCTTGAATCTTCTATACTTGAACTTACACCTCCATATTTAGCAGCCTGTGATTTAATGTATTTTTACTATAATGCTTGTGTTCCGAGTGATACGAGTTTGTGCTTCTACTGGAGAGCGGGAATTGATAGTAGTGGCTTGGTAACTAACACTTGGAATGGTCCTTATTATGCAAAAACAGGAGTGAATATAATAGATAGTTTTGCATTATTAGAAGTTGGTAGGATGTTCCAATACAAGGCAGAATTCTATGGCGACCCGTCTGACATAGCTGTACTTTATGAAGTATGGTTAAATTATGAATGTTCAGGTGTATGCGTAGAGGAACAAACTATCCACACAGATGCAGATTTGCAATTTGTGGACAATAAACTTATTCTATATCTTCCAAAAGCAGATAAAATAGAACTTGCAATTTATGATATTGGAGGTAGATTAGTAAAAGAGATATTTAATGGTTATCTACCTTCTGGAAGATATGAGTTTGATACTCCCCAAAAGCCGGGTGTATATTTTGCCAAAACACGCTACGCTCAACAAAGTAAGAGCTTGAAGTTCATCAAACTATAAATTGAGATTAAAAATATATTCTTCAAGTCCATAACTTTACCCGCTATAAATCTATAATAGGATTTACTCCTTACCAAATCTTGTAGCCAAAATAATAAACAAAAGAAGTTTAACTTCATAGCAAGAAAAATTATCTTATTTTGCAAATTGCAAGATTTTTGCAAGAAAGGTAGTGTATAATAGAAATGGGAAAAGGAGGTCCAATATGAAGGGCAGGATTTTATTATTGTCTGTGTTTATTCCTGTATTGGTGCAGGCAGATGTTTGGCCATTTTATCGTCACGATGTACAGCGAACAGGCATAAGTCCTTACAAGGGACCGGATTGTTGTAATATAGTATGTACAGCTGATATTAGGCAAAGCATGGCTTCCCCAGTAATAGATGGTAGTGGGCATTTGTATATTCAAGGGCAAGAGTCTATGGGGAATTGGTATTTATGGTGTGTAAATACCTCTGATTGCTCAATTAACTGGAAATATCCGCTCGGGGCAGCAGGTCCGAGTCTCTATTTTCACTCCAGTTGCGGGATATCTTCTACTGACGGCACTATATATGTGGGATACAAACAAGTTCTTTATGCTATAAATCCCAATGGCACATTGAAATGGAGTTATAAAGTAAGTAATGATGGTGAGGATGAAATTATCTCTTCACCAGCAGTAGTATCAGATGGAACTATCTATGTAGGTTGCAAAGATGGCTATCTCTATGCAGTAAATCCTGACAGTACTTTGAAGTGGAGATATCTAACTGGTGAGCTCGTATCTTCACCAGCAATAGGTTCGGACGGCACTATATATATTGGATGTAACGGTAATTACAAGCTTTATGCTATAAATCCTGATGGTTCATTCAAGTGGGCATATAATACTAGTGGGTATATAAGGTCTTCACCTGCTGTAGGTTCGGATGGAACAATATATATTGGGTCTGGGGATAACTGTCTTTATGCTATATATCCTGATGGAACTTTGAAGTGGATGTATAATACTGGGGATGATGTCAACTCTTCTCCTGCTATAGATGATATTAGGGGTGTAGTTTATGTAGGGAGTGATGCAAGCAAGGTTTATGCTATCTATACAACGGGTGGTGGTCTAAAATGGCAAACCTCTATTAACGATGAGATAGGGTATTCTTCACCTGCAATTGCTTATCCTAACAATATGCTCTACATAGGAGATAATAATGATGAGTTTTATGCAATAAATGCTGAAACCGGCAATATAATATGTTCTAATTTACACACATGGGAGATTACATCACCTACAATAGATGACCCTGCCAACAACGGCGGTAACCAGTGTGTATGGTATTACGAGTTTTGCAACAAACTCTACAAAGTTTGTTGTCCACCAACCGGGACCGAAGAGAATAGTTCTTGTATAAGAGACAGGATTAGTCTTTTAATCCATCCTAATCCTTTTATTGCGGCTACAACAATCTTATTCACTCTTCCCGTAGAAGCTCCTATTCTACTTGAAGTTTATGATGTAACTGGCAGATTAGTAGAGAGATTAACAAAAAGGAACTATGCTGCGGGTGAATATACAGTTAAGTGGAGTGCCGAAGGTGTAAGGAAAGGTATCTATTTTTGCAAGTTAACCTTGGGGAATCGTAAGATAATACAGAAACTAATACTTTTGAAATAAACTTATCCTTTATACTAAAGGAGCTATTAAGATGAGGTATAATTTTAAAGGGAGGTGTGGGATGCGGTGTAATTTTCTAAAGAGTGCCTTAATAATAGGCATAGTAAGTGTATCAGTGGATGTATTTGCGGATATTGACTATTGGTTAATGTTCCGACACGACCCGCAAAGAACAGGGCGAAGTCCTTATCCTGGGACTGAGGTATGCGATTTGAAATGGAAATATGATGTGTCTGCAACGCCCGCGTATTTCCACTCTTCACCAGTAGTTAAAGGATTGGATAGTTCTCCTGACCCGCTTCACAACCCAATGTTATATCTTGGGAATATGCATAAGACTCGTGTTTATGCGTTTAAGGATTACATGTTTTTTACAGATACTGTCTGGACATATAAGCCTAATGGAAGCACATCCTATTTCCACTCTTCCCCAGCAGTCGGTGCCATTGGAACAGATGGTGCTATTTACATAGGAAGCGAAGATGGTAATGTATATGCTTTGCGGCAGGATGGAAGTGTAAAGTGGATTTTCCCTACACAGGGAGCGGTATTTTCTTCTCCTGTCCTTAGTGCAAGTGGAGTTGTCTATATAGGGTCTAATGATAGTAGCGTATATGCTATTAACTCAACTACGGGTGTACAGGTATGGAAGTGTGATTTACCGATTGGAGTTTTATCTTCGCCAGCATTATCTCTTGATGAATCTGTTGTATATGTAGCTTCGGGTTCGGAGGAATGGTTCACAGATGATAAGGCGAGGTTATATGCAATTAGTGCTGTGACTGGTGGAATTAACTGGGAGTTCGATAGTGCTACAAGTAAATATTGTTCCCCATCTGTCGGTACTGATGGTACTATTTACATAGGAAGTAAGAGTAATAATGATAGCAAATTATATGCGGTTAATCCTGATGGTACTCAGAAATGGGTTAGTACTGTGGATGGTGGGACTTCAAGTGCGGCTATTAGTGCGGATGGAAGTACAGTTTATACTGCCTGCGGTAGAATTAATGCTATAAATACTTCTGATGGCAGTATAAAGTGGAGTAAGTTCTGGGGTAGTGGAATGGTGGATTCACATTATGGGGGTCCTATTTTGAGTTCTAATAATAGACTTTATTTTGGGGTTGGATTTAATAATTATGGCAGGGTTTATAATTTGAATGCCACAACTGGTGCTATTGATTGCTATTATGATACTGAGCCCGGCGAAGAAGTATGGGATACTCCCGCGATTGGACCGGATAAGACAGTCTATTTTGGTGATTGTTCAGGGCATACTTTTTATGCTATATGGGACCGCACTGCTGGTGTAGAAGAGGAAGGATTGCGGGATAAAGGATTAAAAGTTAGTCCCACTCTGTTTAGCAAATCAACTACTATTCGGTATTATGTAGAGAATGAGAATAATGTCAATATACGGATATATGATATGGCGGGTAATTGTGTAAGCGAATTAGTTAATGCTCGTCAATCCGTAGGTAATTACACAATATCTTGGAATAGTAAGGATACAAAGGACAAGAGAGTTTCAAATGGAGTGTATTTCTGCAAAGCAAAAATAGGAAATAGGAACATAGTGCAGAAACTATTATTAGTTACTCTATAGCATAATC
>JACQXS010000025.1 GCA_016208615.1 Candidatus Stahliibacteriota bacterium
GTGGCAAAATTATCCTAACCCATTTGTGCATGCTACTACTATCAGGTATCAATTACCTGTAAAAGCCAAAGTAAGCTTGCGGATTTATGATATAAGCGGTAGGATGGTCAAAGAATTAGTCAATGCAGAACAGCCAGCAGGCGAGTATAAAGTAGCGTGGGAGACGAAAAACTTGACAAGCGGTATTTACTTTGCTAAATTAGAAGCAGTCCCGATAAATCGGGATTTCCCGTCTCGTTCCTTATCGGGACAGGTCGGCTCCGCCTCAACAGGCTATTACAAGCAAGTCAAAAAACTAATCTTAGTGAGATAGGTTAAAAAAGAGATGAGGAAATTGAGAATTAAAGGATTAATAGTTTTGATGGTTGGATTGATGGGGATTTGGGTGAATGTGTGGGGGACGGAGTGGTATATTGCGACTGTGGATACGACAATGTATAGTGGGATGAGTGGAATATCAATTGCACTTGATTCACTTGGAAATCCGCATATTGCTTATTGTCGGCCTTATGGGAATGGGCTTATATATGCAAGCTTGAATCCTGATTCTACATGGAGTTATGAGGTGGTGTTTGATTCTATTAAAAAAGAAGAGAAAGGTAGAGGAAGTAAACCTTCTCTCGTTCTTGATTCCAAAGGTTATCCACATATCACTTTCTGGGAATTAACCCTTGGGTATGTATGGAAAGATAGTTCAGGCTGGCATTACTCACGACCCGACTCAGTGAATTGGGTAGAGTGTTCCGCATTAGCCTTAGATAAAGATGACTCTTCACATATTGCATATGTAGTTAATATTAGTGATACTGTGGGAGTAATAGTTTATAGGAAATGGAATGGAGTTAAGTGGAGATATGAGATAGTAGATACAGCAGGTAAATCAGGAATGGGAGCTATTTCCATTGTAATTGACAGTGCAAATACTCCTTGTATTTCGTTTGGTTCGTGGTACACGACTTCGGGGTATGATAATTATCCGGGCATTGAATATGCTGTGCGAGACACAAATGGTGTATGGCATATTGAGATAGTTGACTCTTCGGATACTTCATTCTTTGCGAGTGCTGGCACCTATTTAGCTATCAACAGTTTAAATCAGCCTTGCATCTCTTACTTCTCTGCTCATCGCCATACAGGTATTCCACAATTAAGATATGCACAGAAAACAGATACTGGATGGATTGTTGAAGTAGTAGACACAACATGGTCAGGATATGGGAATGCGGTCTGTATTGATTCAAATGATAACCCACATATAGTTTACAGAAAGGGGGAGGACCCAGAATTAGTGGCATACGCAGGGAGAAAGGACAATAAATGGTGGGTTGATGTGGTAGATACTGTAAGACCTGATACCATAACACCTATAGGAACTTATTGTGGTATTGCAATTGACACAACAGGTTATGTGCATCTCAGTTATTATTCTGAAATCCATAATTTCACAGTAAAATGTGCCAAAGGCAATCCTGAATATGGGGTAGAAAGTGATATGGAGAGGCAATTGGATGCAGGGTTAAATGTTTATTCTACTATAGGACAAAAAAGTATAAGGATTGAGTATATTCTTAATAAGGAGTGTGATGTAAATTTAAGTATTTACGATATTGCAGGGCGAAAAATAGTAGAATTGACACGAGGCAAGAAAGTAGTGGGTAAACATATAGATTATTGGGAAATAGGAAATACAAATAGTAATGGAGTATATTTTTGTCGCCTTTATTTAGAAAATAAAGGGATATTGAGCAAAAAGTTTATAATTATGAGATAAGGAGAGAAAATGAATAGAATATTACAAAAATATAGTTTTGTTGTCATTATGGCAGTGATTATTTTGGGAGAGGTTAAGGTATACTCTTCTGAGAAATCTCCTTGGGGCACTATAATTGTTTATCCACCGGTTACACTTAGATTAGATGAGCAGAGAGCGGATTATTGGGCGCAACTTGATTCGGCCAGAGCTTGTGGTTTTAGCTGGGATAGACCGAATTGTGGACCAGGTGTTGTAATATATCCTACAACAATCTTTGACTTTGATGCCTGTGATACTCTTAAAAAATGGTTGCAGAGGTATGGATTTGAGGGTTACATGGGAGGTTGGCCTCCTCATTGGTCGCCGTGGAAGACAGATTCTACACAGTGGGTAGAGTTTTTCCACACAGTGGTTGAACATTATGATGGAGATGGGCAAGGATATGGTGGTCATCCTGAAATGGTAGGTCTAACCACGCCCGTTAAGTATTGGGAGATATGCAATGAGCCGAACAGTAAATACACTATACTTCCATGTTTTACTGGAAATATGGAACATTTTCGCCGTTATGTAAGGAACAGTCATAAAGGTATAAAGTTAGCAGACCCGGATGCCAAAGTAGTAGCTCCCTCTATTAATGACTATATATGGTATAAGAATAGTACACAATGCGATACAGGTACAAGTGCAGTTTATTGGTTAGCACGGGTATTAGAGAATGGAGGTACTCAATACATAGATGTAATAAGCCATCACTATTTGTTTCGTGATGGAATGCTGAAAGCTGGATGGCAGGGTAATTTTTTATCTTATTCTGATTATTTGGACTGTTTAGAAGATACTATCAAACATTATTATGGAACCGATAAGCCGATATGGTTGACAGAAGATGGTCTTGCTACTTGTATAAAAGATACAAAAGATACAACTGGATTAGATTCTATATGTGATTGTAATGGGGAATATTTTGTAAAAGGTGACTGCCACGGTTGGGATTCTGTATCTCTAAATTCTCAGGCTCTCTGTTACAAAGAATGGTGTAATGAAATAGTTAAAAGGGATTGGACTAATAAAGGTAGCAAGATATTTTTCTTCTGCCTCAAAGACCAATTAGATAGGCGGCCAGGCCCCGGTGCAGGCTGGCCATTTGCAATACTTGATACGATTTTTAGGCATAAGCCTTCATTTGATAGTTTGCAGAGATTTATTTACTTTACCTCAGAGCAAAATGACCCGACCTCCTATAATAATCAAAGGAAGCTTGTAATAGATGGGAGTGGTAATTCGCATCTTGTAACTGATGGTTATGGCGATATTAGATATGCGATGATAACAGATGGTGAAATTAATTGGAAAAATTATACCATTGTCGGTGACGGTAAATATCCTGCAATGGCAATAGATAATAATGGTGGAATAAATGTATGTTGGATAGGCGAGAAAGTAGTTTCAGGTGCAGTTTATGAAGTGCTTTATTATTCAAAAGATTTTGGTCCAGCATACGAAGTGTTTGCAATGCAAATTGAAACGCCCGGATATGATGGATTTACTCCACTACTTGCAACCCCCATCTCGTTTATAGTCTACCACAAAGTGACCCGTTGGTTGAATATGCAACCAGAAATAAGGGTAAATGGGGATGGAATTATGGATTCCAGGATATTGGTTCAGCTCCATTTATTGATGTAATGCGTAATGTCATACATATAGTTTATGAGAAGAATGGAGAGATATGGTGGACTATGAAGTCAGGAACTAATGATTGGGACACTCCACAAAGGATGTCTTGTGGTATAGATTGTCATTCACCTCAAATATTGGATGGTATAGTATGTGTATGGTATGAGTGGAACAAATCGGGTCCGCAACAACAAATATATTATAGGGTGCATAACTTGTTTGGAGGATGGTATGCATGGTCTGCTCCAAAAAATTTAAGTAATCCTTCAATAGATTCAAGGTTCCCTCAAATTGCAGTAAAGTCTATAAGTAATATTCTTCCTATCTATAATCTTTATTGTGCATGGACTGAAGGAAATGAAGCTCCATATGAAATAGAATATAAGACAATATGTCTGATTGCGTTTTTACCACCTACTCTTAAATTACCCGCAATGGGTGATACTCTGCGTACTGTCACTCCTGCTTTTGCATGGGAGGATGTGGGTGCGGATAGCTATAATTTAGTTTATTCGGTTGATTCTTCCTTTACGACATATAGCCAGATTACGGGTCTTAAAACATATAATTACACATTAGAAAATGATACTCTTTACAATGATACTAAAATATATTGGCAGGTTAAGCCGTTCAAGGATACATTAGCAACGATAAGCGATAGATATTCATTTTATTGGGATTTGCCGAAGACTTATTTTGTAGCCAAGAATGGCAAAGACACTAACCCAGGCACTCGTGCTTCTCCTTGGCTTACGATTACTAAATCCGCTAATACTCTTAAACCCGGTGAACGGGTATTTGTGCTTCGCGGTACTTATAATGAGCAGGTAAGTCCCAAGAACTCAGGCAAAGCAGATAGTATAATAATTTATCAAGCGTATCCCGGCGATACTGTTAAAATAGGCGGCACCAAGATGTATGGCTTTTATTTGAGTAGCAAGTCGTATATTGCTATGGATGGCTTTTGGATAGAAAATTGCTACGGTCCCGCAGTCAGGATGCTAAATAAGAGTAATAGTAATCAGATTAGGCACTGCACAATGCGACCCAATATAACAGGAGTGGTGTCTATTGAAGGGATGTCGAGCTATCTTGCCCAGAATAATGAAATATATGAGAATACGCTCTATCTACCCGCATACGGTGGTGGGTATGGAGTTAAGCTATATTATGCACCCGCTACAAAGGTTAGAGATAATATAGTTCAAGGCGTGGTCAAGGGATATGAGAATGGAATGAGCATCACTTTTCATAGCGATTCAAGTATCATAGCCAACAATAAGATTAGCAACTGTTGGTATGGGATTTATAGTTATTGGAGTAATGGAGTGGAGGTTAGCCAGAACTCTATTACCGGTAATCGGTGCAATGGTATAAATGTCTGGGGCGCTAATGGGATGAAGATTCACAATAATTACATCGCGGGTGCCGGGCTATGGATAGGGACGATGACGAATACGGATATCTATAATAATAAAATAGATTCCACGAAAATAGGTATTCTGCTTGACAATGATTGCAACGCTATTAAAATCTATAATAATATGATTTCTCGTGCTAAATGTGGTATAAAAACACTTCGTGGCACGGATTATGAGGTGTATTTTAATTCTGTGATGGGGGACACTTGTTATACTGGCACTAATTATAGTAGTAATGTGAAACTTAAAGATAATATATTTTCTGCTACTCTCGGCTATTGTATAAGGGTAGATTTTAGTGCTGCACCGCCCACTGAGTTTGTGAGCGATTACAATGATTTATACGGAAGTAAAATAGGGTACTGGGGTAAAATAGCGAAACTAAGCTTTGCTGATTGGCAGGCAACGGGGAATGATGCGAATTCTATTTCAGCAGACCCGATGTTTGTGAGTACCACGGATTTGCATATAGCCGCTGCATCTCCTTGTATAGATAAGGGGATAGAGATAGCGGCGCTAACTACTGATATAGATGGCAATGTGCGTAGCATACCGCCTGATATTGGAGGAGATGAGTGGTTTGAAGTAATCGGTGGCGGCGGAGGTGCATGTGGTGGTGGGGATAGTGGCAGTGGAATTAAGATGTGGCAAAATTATCCTAACCCATTTGTGCATGCTACTACTATCAGGTATCAATTACCTGTAAAAGCCAAAGTAAGCTTGCGGATTTATGATATAAGCGGTAGGATGGTCAAAGAATTAGTCAATGCAGAACAGC
>JACQXS010000006.1 GCA_016208615.1 Candidatus Stahliibacteriota bacterium
GTAACATCATGGATGAGAGGGGTAACAAACGGATTAGAAGTAGCCAACTCCATCCTATACTGTATCCAAGGATGTCCATGCACAACTGAGGGTAGTTGAGAAATATTCTGTCCTGATGTGCAAGGTATACATGAATCCCAAGGAGTAGCAGAGTCATTAAGAGCTGCAAGGGAATCTGGGAATGTTCTCACCTTTGCACTGATGATTTGGCTGTTAAGTGTAGCATTCCGTGAAATAGTCTCAAATTCAGTGCATCCCAGTGTATCACCTGTATTATAGACCGAGGAGATAAACCAACCAGATGTATCAAAGCCAGTTGCCTTAAATATAGCACCATTATAATCTGTGCCTGCAAATAATGAGCCATTATAAGTATAAAGCAAACAATAAGGGATTTTTGTTCCATGCATTGCGCCAAATGGAATCCAGTTCTCACCATTATCTATTGATATAAATACCCTTGCAGTATCATCTTCGCACTCGCATCCGGCAACAAGTGCAGAATGTGTCGGAATATATATAAGTGAACGCACTTTGGTAGCTAATGGCAAGTCACCACACTCTACCCATGTATTACCACCATTAAGAGTTTTATAAATAATTCCCGAAGTATCAGTCCCAGCATATAAAGTAGAATCCTCCCCTTGACATAAACAATAAACTGATTTAGCACCAGGCAAATCTGTACACTCTACCCAACTATCCCCATTATTCGTAGACCTTACTACAATTCCATTGTTGTTGCCCGTTCCTGCAAATAGCGTATCTCCTCGATATTTGATAATACACAATATCTTATTATCAGAAATTGTGGCAATTGGTGTCCAAACAGTTCCGGCATCTACTTGTTTATATATATATCCGGAAGCCCCACCAGCTCCTGTTATAAGATACCCCTCGGACTCTATTATCGCATTGATTGAAGTAGCCTCTGACAACGGGTTATCAGCATAAGGTCCGCTTTCCTCTCCCGCATTTCTTATCATATATCTAACCCCACTCTGATGACTTAATCCTGTATAGAAGTATCCGTTAGACCGTTTTAGGAGCGGATTCGTAATAAGCCATGTAGGATGTATAAATATAGTGCTCCACAATGTTCCATCGGTCTTAGATTTGTATATAGGGCCGGGATTATCTCCAGTTCCTGCATAAATTGTAGAATCAGTGGCTTGTACAAGTGAGTATACCTTTTGCGCATTAGTTAAATTATAAAACTCTTCCCATTTACTACCTTGGAGTAGAAGCTGGCCATCAACTTTATCCCAGACACTCGGACTTTTTGTATAATACTCGGTAGAATCTTCTAAAAAGAGTTGGCCCTCTCCTCCGCTCCAATCAGTTTGGGTCCAATTGTATTCAGAAGCATTAGCTAAAGGACAGAAGACAGAAGACAGAAGACAGAAGACAGATAATTTCCACAACATCTTTTTACCTCCCTCAAAATCCGAAGCACTAAATCCTAAACAAATCCCAATTTTCAAATTCCAAATGCTAAAACAATTAAGAAAGTCTTTATTCTTCCAGTTCTATTTTTTCTACTTTACCCAAGCTATCAAGTGGTATGTCAAAATCCGCCATCTTACCTACAATTAGGATTTCCATTTTATCTGGTAAAAACTTCCTTTCCATTGCATCTAATAGAGTTGCACGGCTAACTTTATCAATATTTTCTATATACTTATCATAATAATCTCTCTCTAAATCATAAAACTCCAAATAAGCTGCATTTCTTGCTATCTGCAATGGGGATTCAAAAGTGAACACGAATCTATTTTTTATCCCTTCTTTATTATCCTCGATCTCCCTGCCTTCCACCTCTTCTTTCTGCATTTTCTTTGCTTCTTCTAATATCAATTTAATTGCCTTACCTGTATTCCCTGCATCAGTTTGACAATAAATACCCAAATCACCACGATACAAATTACCAGGACTTAAATAACTACCCACCGTATAAGCTAATCCCTGTTCATCTCTTACTTTCTTAAATAATCTTGAAGACATATTTCCCCCTAATATCCTGTTAGCCACTATAAGAGAATACAAGTCTGGGTCTTTTCTATAGATAGATAAATGTCCCATTATTATAGTGCTTTGTTTTACATCTTTCTCTACATAATAGACTTTTTTTTCATAGCGTTCCTCTAAATCCTGTATCTTAGGGAATGCTATTTCGCTTTTTTCCCATTTTTTGAACGCTTTATTTAGCTTGTTGACTAATGAATCTACTTCAAAATCACCCGCTATTGATAGGATTAAATTATTTGGTCGGTAATACTTTTCATGGAACTCAATTACATCTTGCTGTGTTATCTTATTCACCGTAGCAATTGTAGGGAATCGTCCTGTTGGATGACCGCGTCTTAACTTTTTTGTAAAATTAACAAATGCTACTTCCATAGGAGATTCGTTTCTCCTTCTAATCTCTTCTTTCAATTTTTCCATCTCCACGCTAAACTTATCTTCCCTAAATGCAGGATTCATAACTATATCCGCAAATATATCTAACACCTCGTCCATATTTTCTTTAAGAGCTGAAAATCCACAACTAACCGCAGCATCTTCTTCTATATTAAACTCAATTCTGGCCGCATTATACTCAATTATACTGTCTATCTCTTCTGGTGACCTGTTTTTAGTTCCACCTGCTCTTATAACTCTTGCCGTAATTTCAGATAATCCAACCTTATCTTCTGTGTCATAAACAGCGCCTGCTTTTATAAATCCTGACCCATCTATCAAAGGTAATTCGTGGTCTTCTAATACATATAGCACTATCCCATTATCCAGTTGTATTCTTTTAGGTTCTGGATGTCGCCACTCTATGGGGTTAAATTTTAGTTCCTCTACCCTTTGATACATATAAGGTCTTTCCCTAACGCAGGAAGTAAAAATTATACTCCCTAATACTATTATAAATAACCTTTTCATCTTTCACCTCCGGTTAAAGCATCTATTGCTTGTTTTATAGCTTGTATCTTTTCACTCTGTGGGATACTTAATTTTTGCATTCTCTCTATATTTTCAATCTGTTGCATCATTCCGTTAAATACTTTCATCATTTCTTCGTCGGGTTCTTTACCTGCCTTTTCTCTATAATATTCAATTGCCAGCTCAATTAGACTTTTACTTTCACCTACTTTCTTAATTGAAGTTAGTACGGTCCGATTCTCTTGAGTAAAGTACTTATTCGCTACTCGTATTATGTCTTCTGGCATAACTTTATCTATCAATTCTATGTATTCTGAAGTCTTTTCCCATCCCCCGAAGTAGCCCTCAAAAGAAACTAACTGTGATGCTATTCTCCAATTTGATTGTAGTCTGCGAATAAAGCTTGCTTTTACCTGATTTTTAACCTTTTTTAGTTCATACTCATTTACCGGCTTGGTCTTCAATTTCGCTATCTCCGAGTAAAATAATGTCTCAATCTCCTGCACACTGTGTTGGGTAATGGGTTGGGATCCAAAGACAAACAAATTTGGATACCTTATACCCGGTGTACCACTATAACAATCTGCTGATTGAGCTACTTTTGTTTCTACTATGTTTTTATACAGTCGTGAAGTCCTGCCTTCGGATAAGATAGAAGATATTACTTTCAGCACATATGTATCAAAATCAGGATATGTAGGTATATGATAAGCTATACCAATTTTGGGTTCTGCATCCAGTTCTATTACCTTTCGTCTCTCTTCTGTTTGTATCGGCTCTACCTCTGTAATTCTTATTAGTGTATCTGCTTGGGGGAGATGGGAAAAATATTTGTCCATTACAAGTTTAAGTTCCTCAAACTCTAAATCCCCTACTATACCAATAATAGCATTTGAAACCCTATATTGAGAGAGATAGAAATCTTTTATGTCTTTAATAGTAAGGCGTTGTATATCCTCTACTTTACCTGCTATCGGTTTCCCATATGGATGCACACTAAAAGCCATATCCATAAACTCGTCCCAAAAAATCTCTTCCGGCTCATCTTCACCGCCTCGTATTTCATTCATTACCACTTCTTTTTCTTTGTAAAATTCTCTGAATACAGTGTTCTCAATAATATCGGCTGTTATTCTTGCCCATAGTTCAAATTTATTTGATGGTAGCCCGACAATATAGGTAGTGCCATCCATTCCTGTTCCTGCGTTAAATCCTGATACACCGTTTTTTGAGTAAATAGCATCAATTTTTTCATCCCTTTTCATATAGTCTGCTGCCTCTTTTTCTGCCCTACCTACTTCTTCTTCTAATTTGCTTATCCTAATAGAATCAGGCATTGGGTTACTTTTTTCATAAATTAGTAAAGTAACTAAACTATCCAATTTAGCAATTGCCAGTGCCTCTTTTACATAATCCTTTGTCCCTATAGTCTTAGTCCCCTTAAACAACATATGCTCTACAACATGAGCAATACCTGCTTTCCCTTTCGGCTCATCAGTCCTACCTGATGGAAATAAAGTAAATGCTGCGAAAGTAGGCGCCCCGTGTCGTTCTACAAAAAGCACACGGAGACCATTTTTCAATGTGTACTCCTTAACCCTATCCTTTAATTCAGCCGTCTGTCCTTGTATAGAAATTAAAACAACTGCTATAATAAAATATATTCTCCTCATCTTTACCTCCATTTGAAAGTTTTTACCTTCCTTTTAGATGAAAAAAAAAAAAAA
>JACQXS010000034.1 GCA_016208615.1 Candidatus Stahliibacteriota bacterium
TAAGATAGACATCACCAGAGCCAGCTCCAAAAAAACCTGTATATCCTGCTATGATAAATCCGCCACCCGCACACTCCTGAACTGAATTGCCACAATCCCAGTCAGTTCCTCCAAAAGTTCTTGTCCATAAAGTATCCTGTGCGGCTACTAGACTGGCTACCAATAGCCCCACAACTCCCATAACTACTCTTTTCCTTACCATCTCTCCTCCTTTTTTATAGACTTTAGACTATAGACATTAGACCAAAGACCTCATAAATCCCAAATCCTCCCGCCACAGCCACCGCTGGAGCGGGACAAGCGGGATCCCGAAGAAAGCGGGACAAACTCCAAAACCCAAATCCCAAAACCTATCCCTTCTTTCGACCATTCCATTTTATATTTCTTATTTTCCATAAGTCAATTTCCATCTCCAACTAAACTTTTCTTTAGTCCTGACAACTTATTCTTAATACTACCATCAATAAGTTTATCTCCTATTCGGACAATAACTCCACCAATAATATCCGGGTCAATAGCAAAATTACCCACCACTTTATGAGAAATCAATACTCCAATTCCCCGTAATAGTTTATCTTTCTCTCCATCATCAATAGGCACAGCAGTAATCACTACGGCACGCTCAATCCCATTATAGACATCTAAAAGCTTACTATATTCAATTTTAATTGAAGGAATAATTTCAATCCTATTTTTAGCGACTAAAAGATACACTAAATTCAAAGCTAATGGAGTTTTTATCTCTTCAAGTAATTCATCTATAATCTGCTTCTTCAAATCAAAAGCAATACCCGGCTCCTCTAATACTGACACTAAATCAGCATTTTGAGTTATATTGGCAATTCTTTTTAGCCCATCCAGCCATTCAGTAAGTTGATTAGCTTTACAAGCAATTTCAAATACTGCTTGGGCATATCTTTTACCACTTACTCGCATAGAGGTTCACCTCATTAACTTACTTTCTTATCCGCCGGAGGCGTATTATCCTCTGTCTGAAAAGTAGTCGTCTCCTGAATAATATCTTCTATAATCTGGCGGTGTTTTTCTTTATCTAATGTCCCCTTAATCACCTTTTCTGCTGCACTAATAGCTATGTCCACAAATTCCTTACGCAACTCATCTATATTTTTCTCTCTCTCATGCTCAATCTCTACCTTTGCCTTATTAATCATAGCTTCTGCTTCACGACGGGCTTCGGCTTTTGCATCTTCCTTTGCTTGCTCACCTATTTTAGTTGCCTGATATATAATTGCTTCAGCTTGCTTTTGTGAATTATCTAATTGGGTTTTTATTTCATTATTAGTATGAGCTAATTGCTGTTGGATAGCTTCCGCCTGTTCCATCCCTTCCTTTATCTTATCAGAGCGTTGGTCAAGCATTTTAATAATGGGCTTGTAAGCAATAAAATAAAGCAATGTAAGTAAGATAACAAAATTTATGACCTGTGCCACAAATAGTGGCAAATTAATTCCTAATCCTTCCATCTCTTTATATTCTAATACTCACTCTGTCATTCTGAGCGTAGCGAAGAATCTCCAAGACTTTTCGCTTCGTTCAGAGCGACATTTACTCAACTACCAAAGCCAGTATAATACCTATAATCAAACAATAAATGCCAAGCGCCTCTGCGAAAGCGATGGACAATATCATATTGGTCATTATAGGACCTTTGGCTTCAGGATTACGACCCAATGCTTCCATAGCCGCAGAACCAATCTTACCAATAGCTAAAGCAGGACCAAAAAGTCCTATAGCCATAGTAAGACCTATAGCCAACATCTTCATTCCAACTGGATCCATCTTTACCCCCTTTTTCTATAAAATCCTAAACTCTAATTCCTAAATCCTAAACAAATCCAAAACTCAAATGCTCAAAACTCATTTTGCTTTCTCCACTATTGAGCCAAATATTTTCATAAGCTCAATTCCCTCCTGAATAAGTGCATCTCTCTTTTGCTCCATTTCATCACTCTCTATTTCTATAAGCTTTAGCCAGTAAATGCTTTCTTTGGACTCCTTACGACAAATCTTAATTCTCAATACAAAATCCTTTTTACTTAAAGACTCATTTGCCTCAATATAATTTGCTCCAACGGAAGTAGAAGATCTAACAAGTTGCTTTATTAATTCCATATTGGGTATAGTTCTTGAAATACTTCTAACAAAAGCAATTACTTCCTTAGCAAATTTTAAGGTTATTCCCTCCAAATCATATTGTTTGGTATTTTGTATTTTGGTAATTGGAATTTGTTTAGGATTTAGGGTTTCGGATTTAGAATTTATCATAATATTTTAAGTCTTTTCTTCTCCGTGTTCCTCGTGTGTGGAAGTTACAGCAGTAGTAGCGAATACTAAAGTTAAGCTACTAAAAATAAGTGCCTGAATAAAGCCAACTAATAATTCTAAGCCATAAAATGGTATAGGAACTATCCATAGAGACAGAAAAGTAGCAATTAAGAGTAAAATTTCACCCGCCGTCATATTACCGAATAAACGGAAGGTAAAACTAACCATACGCACCAATTCGCTTATCCCTTCAAGTAGACCAATAAAAGCATTTATTATCCCAATGAATAAATTATTAAGTGCAGATTTGAGCTTGCCTCTAAAAATCTGTCCTAACCCAATAAAAATAGTACTCACATTGATAAATTTACCAATGTAATGGAAGAAACCTTGACTTCTTATTCCACAATATTCAACAAATATAAATGACACTACCGCTATGGCTAATGGCACATTTATATCAGTATTCGCACCACGCAGTAAATGGATATGACTATAAGTAATACTGCCAAATCCCGGCAATAATGAGAGCCACGCATTAGTAATCACGAAAATAAAAATAGTCGCTATTACGGGAAAAAACTTACGCCCATTCTCTTTACCGGCTACTCCATCTACAAAGTTAAGCAGCCCCTCTATCACTATTTCTATAAAATTCTGTACCCTGCCAGGAATAACTCTCATTCGCCGAGTAGCAATAAATGCAACCCCTACTAAAACTATTATAGTAAGCCAACTCGCAATTAATGTGTTAGTTATAGAGAGTATAGGGTAAAAATAACAAAAACACCAAATAATTTAACTATATGTCTATGTCCTATCTTCATAACCTGCTAACCCTATATTAACTGATGTTTCTATCATTTGATCGCTTTTCTTGTTCCCAAAGCATCAATAAATCACGTGACCCATGAATGAACCCAATGACATATACCGTTTGTCCTCTGACCTGATATATCAAGCGATATTTCTTTACAAAGAGTTCACGGACAGTCGGATCACCAAACTCGGGTAAGGTACGACCTCGCTCCGATAGATAAGCCAAAGAACGAGCTATATCCCGTACTTCTCTAACAAATGCTGCCGCATAGTACGGAGAATCTTTGGCAATATAGTCCGCAACTCTCTCAATATCACTCCAATCTACTTCTGTCCATTTTACCCTTTGAGCCATTTGGACATCCGTTGTTCAACTTCTTCCTGATGAAGCACACGACCCTCTTTAATATCTTTCAGTCCTCGCTCGACCTTTTGACAAACATAGATGTGGTACTGGATATCTTCAAAGGATACATCGTCAGGAATTTGGTCAAGCATTTTCCGCACTTCTTCCTTGGCAGTAATCATATTTGCCTCCTGTCAATATTTACTCACCTGTTTTTTATTCTTACCTTCCTCGTTATCCCGAATCTGTCGTACTATACGATAGACACCGTAGAACATAATTATAGTCCCTACCCCTAATCCAATAAGAGTAAGTAAAGGAAAAGAATTAAACTTGTTCTTATCTAACCATAATCCAATACCAAATGGAATAAGCAAACTTAGTGCTACATACCAACCCACACCAATTATCGTGAATATCACTGCCCTTTTATTCATTCTGCTAAGTGATAAGAATTATAAATTATTTTTCCTGTTTGTCAAGAAATATCGTTGGATAAATTATTAGAACTTATTTTAAATTCTGAAATAAATCTTGCGGCTAAAATGTAAAATAATACGGTCAATGGAATGCGAAGATGAGCATCAAGAAGTGCTCCGCCTGACAAGATAAAAAAGAAAAAAGCTAATGCTAATAAAAAGGAATTCGGATAATGAGGATACCGAATAAAAGCAATAAAAGCTAATATAATAGACCCTACTATGAGACTGACCTCAAGTAAAGCCAATAAAACAAAAGGTATTTTGCCAAATACTCTTTTTTCCTGATAGACTGTTTTCATAAGTTCAGAATGCCCTTTATTAAAGCCACTAAACTTTAATATCATATCATCTGATTTTGTAGATAAGAGCATTTTTGTTGCCCCATAAAGATGGAAGAACATATACTTAAATGGAGCATTTGCAATTTTCTTAATCGCCAGCCATTGAGCTGATGAAGAAAGATGTAAAGGATTGGAGGTTGAGTCACTTAATTCCTCTGTAAATTGCTTCCGAATATCACCAATATCTTTACCTGTCCGATAAGCTTCAAATCCCGCCACATTACAAAAAAGCAAATTAAGTCCTTGTACAGAAGTTATTTGTGGGGAGTGATAAATACTATAATTTCTTATTATCCAAGGCGCAATGGGAAGAAAAAACAGAAATAGAAATAAAACACATCTTTTGATAGGCATAGAGAAGAAAAGTAATGGAATAAACAGATAGAAGGCAATGGGTCTTATCATAGCTGATGCCCCAAATATAAAGCCACAAAAAGGGGATTTAGTTTTTAGGAATAACAAAATACCTAAAAGAATGAAGAATAAAAATAATGTATCCGACATAAACATAGACCCATAAAATATGGCCGCAAAATCTATAGAAAGTAAAGCACCAGCTATTATTCCGCACAACTCGCTCCAAATTACTCTACCTATGAGATAAATTAGATAGATATTTGCCGTCCCAATAAGCACCTGCAATAAAATAATTATCCATTCCCTGGGCCCGAAAATTGAATAGATAGCCGCTATAAATAATGGATACCCCGGTGTCCTGAAAGTATTAGGCTCTAAGTTCCACGAAAACCTATGATGATGCAACAGATTCAACGCCAGTAACTTATATTCTTGCGAATCATATGTAGAAGCTCCCTTAAAATAAGAACTCTCGGACGGCAAAGATATATTACCAAGTGGAATGCAATCATAGCTGGGCGCCAGAACAAAGAGTAAAAATCTAATAAGCAAGCCAAAGGCGAGAACATATATGAGCCACTTTTTATGTCGCATACTTTATCTTAAATAATTGTATTCCTGTTGTTTTCCAAATAATATAATAAATAAGTCTCGCCAAAATACCTACCCCATATTCAATACTGTGCAAAAAATCAATAGACGAGGCATCCTTAAAGTATCTTGTAGGAATAGGGATTTCTTTTATATCTAATTTTTGAGCTATTATCTGTATAATTATCTCAGTATCAAATACAAAATTATTAGAATTAACTTCAAAAGGCACATTCTCTAATAACTTACGACTATATGCTCTATACCCCGTATGATATTCAGAAAGCTTTTCTGAAAGTACTAAATTCTCTATTATGGTTAAAACTCTATTCCCCACATATTTATACCAAGGCATCCCGGCTTTTATTGTTTCTTTACTTAAAATTCTTGACCCTAAAACACAATCACATTCACTATTTTCTATAGGTGATATAATATACGGCAGGAGTGTAGGGTCGTACTGGTAATCAGGATGTAGCATTACTACTATATCAGCACCTTCACCCAATGCCTCCTTATAGCAAGTCTTTTGATTAGCTCCGTAGCCTAAATTTTGTGAATGCAAGACTATTTTAACTCCTAATTTTTGGGCTTCCTCAACTGTTTTATCTTTACTTTTGTCATCTACTAAGATTATCTTATCTACTAAATCTTTGGGAATATCTGAATATGTCATTGCTAATGTTTTTTCTGCATTGTATGCCGGCATCACGACTATTATCTTTTTTTTATGCATATTAAAAATCCCGCAACAAGCGGGGTGGCTAAAAGATACAGATATGGAATTAGGGGTAATCTATACCGGGCTTCACCAAAGGGACCGCCAGAACAAATAAAAAAGTAGCCCACTATTAAAAAGAAAAGCAAATTTGGATTATATTTTGCGAGCAAGTGCGAGCAAAAGCATTTATTTTTCTTTATATTTTCTCCCGCAGAATGCGGGGTGGGGGTTGGCGGGGGAAATGCCCCCGCCGAGCGAACAAAACTAATAGAAGCAAAGATAATAGCACCGATTAGAACACTGACCTCAAGTACAGCAAACAGAATAATAATACTCTTTAAAAATATAGATTTGTGGTGGAGACTCATAAATAATTCAGACTGACTTATATCTTTCTTCCACCACCTTAGAATAATATCATCTGACTTTGTAGCCAAAAGCATCCAGATACTGCCTTTTAAATGAATATACGCATATCTAATCGGACTTTTAAGAATTCTATCAATGCCCATTTTTTGAGCACAGGAAGCAAGTTCTAAAGGATTATTTGAATTTGGTAATTTATTGCTAAATTTAGCTTGGACTTCTTCAATATCAAGGCCCGTTTCTTCACTCTCCAAAAGACTGGCATTAAGGAAAAGTAAATTAAACCCTTGCAGAGAGCTTATCATAGGTGATTGATAAACTATGTAGTTACGCACCATCCAAGGCAAAATAGGCAGAAAAAATAGAAAAAGGAAGATGATTTTAGCTTTTAACTTACGGTGCAAAAATACTAATGGAATAAATAGATAAAGAGCAATAGGCCTTATCAGAGCAGAAATGCCGAACATAAGTCCAGAAAATCTATTCTGCTTTAAGAAAGCCCAAGTTCCCAACAAAAGTAAGAAGACAAAAAGGGTTTCCGACATAAAGAGAGAAGAAAAAAGAATAGAAGTGCAATCTATTGAAAATAATGCCGCAGATATTATGCATGATAATTCACCCCAGCTTTTCCTACCTATAAGATAAATGAAATAGATACTTAAAGCACTCAAAAATACTTGAATCAGCATTACTATCCACTCTTTTATTCCAAACATAGCATAAATACTTGCAATAAATAAAGGATATCCGGGAGTTCTAAATGTTACCGGCATTGAATCCCACGAAAATTTGTGATACTTTAGTATATTCATCGCTAATGCTTTATATTCATGCGAATCGTGGGCAATAGCTTTCTTAAAACAATAGACTTCGGAGGGAAGTGAGCTACCATTCTCGCTTTCAACGAGATTTTCATCAAAGCCGGTGTAATTGAAATTATGATTCCCTAATAAAAAGAGTAGTCTGACAAAGAATCCAAACCCTACTATACTTATAATTAATTTAGGAGATAGTTGGCGGACTTCCCCGCCGGAGCCACCGCTGGGGCGGGACAAGCGGGATTTTCGCTCCACTACAACATGCATTACTTTGTTAAAATTGGATATCAGTGTTCAGATATTCCTGTAAAATTCCAGTCCTCTATTTTCAATGCAGGTACTTTTGAGCCAAACAGGAATGGAGCGCCATATGTTTCACCGGAGGCTACAAGTATAGGGGTAGAAAAAGCTTTAACTTTGGAGAGTGCCTCTAAAATAGATTGTGTGAACCTTAAATTCATAACGGGCTTCGTAATTTTGCCATCCTCAATTAAAAAAGTTCCATCCCGCGTCATTCCTGTAATAGTTAAACTCATAGGGTCTATAATGTTTGTGTACCAAAATCTTGTTACCAGTATTCCTTTTTTAGTGGAGCTAATCAAATCTTCTACGGAGGTATGGCTACCTTTCATAAATAAATGTAAAGGTATTGGGCCTGATAGTGAACTACCGCTTGAGTGTCCCGTAGATTCTCTATTCTCTTTTTTAGCCGTAGTATAGTCATAGACAACGGATTTTACTACCCCATTTTCAACAAGCACTAATTTTTGTTTTGGAATACCCTCAAAATCAAATGGGAATGGGCAACCACTTGTGTCAAGTCCATCATCCCAAATAGTTATATTTTCACCCAGCATCTTTTGACCAAGATTACCACTAAATGGACTTCTGCCTTCTTGATACCTTAACCCATTAAATCCAAAGTAGCTTAAAAACATCAATAATTCTGCTACTGCCAGTTCCTCCAATACTACATCGTAATTACCTACTTTAATCTTAATTGGGTTTTGGGCTAATTTAGCTTTCTTGACTGCACTTTCTGCCAGTTTATTGTAATTTATACGATTTGCATTTCTGGCACCCATTTCTGCCCTACCTGACCCTTTCTTACCTATAATTGTTGCATTTATAATTGCAGAGGTTGACCGATTATAAGCAAATAAGCCATTAGAATTGGCAATAACTGTTTCTAATGCAGCGGTCAAAAAGCTACCAAAGGATTGTAAATTTTCAGCACACCGAATAATTAAGTGACAGATTTCGGCTCTCTTTAAGGGACTAAATTCGTAAGTTGCGGGAATAAAGGTTTCTATTGATGACTCTATTTGTTTAGTAGTCGCAGGGAAACCATAGAAATCAGTATTCGGTGGTGAAATACGGGATATGGATTGTGCCTGTTCAACTATGGCTTCAATATTATTTGGATTGTTTGTTCCTGCTTCTCCTATCTGTCTATTGGTGACACATTTTACAGTTATATTTATATTTTCTTCCGCCACATTCTGATGGATATATGAATTGGCGAACCTTGTAAGTCCAGCTTCCCATCCTAAAATTGATACCTGTGTAGTCTCAGCGGTTGAATGTTTTAAGGCACGGTCGGTTAGGGCTTTTAACTTTATCTCACCAAACATTGAGATTATAGTATTAGATATAAAATATAGTTGTCAACAAAAAAACATAAGTTTTGATTGACTTTTTCTTGTAAAGATGTAAAATTGTTATAGATAAGGGCGCCTGTAGCTCAATTGGATAGAGCGATGGACTTCGAATCCAAAGGCTGAGAGTTCAAATCTCTCCAGGCGCAATAATTTATTAGAAAATATTTGTGTTAGCTTACAAGATATTGTATAACTATATCCTTTTCTTTTTATTCCCCTAAATGTGGATACCACAAAGAAGGGAGTAACCTCTTGACAGAAGTTACCCCCTTCTTGAAACAGAGTATCACTATTTATGACCCCGGCAGCCTTTAATGTCAGAACTGCCACCACATCTAATTTCTCTTGCATCAAAGTGGATTTTCTGTTCATCGGTCAAAAGTTTACGGATAGCCACACGCTGAGATACTTGCTTTTTCTGAAGGTCAGTGTGGATTTTACCAATTTCTTCAATCTTGGCATTAATCTTTTCCCAATCAGTATCCTCAATTATCAGTGTGTAGAGTTCCAGTTGTTTGGTCTGTAGCTGTGCCCGCAAAGGTAGAATGGCCTTTTGGTGCTCCAATTCTATTCTTTGAAGCTTGGTGAGTTGCTCCGTGGTCAAATCTGGAAGCCCCATTGGCCTACCCTTTTCTCTCTCCATATGTGGCATACCTGGGTCCTGGGCCAATGCAAGATTAGCAATTACTAGTGCACCAACCAACATGGCAGACACTAAGAAAAGAATCTTCCTTTTGCTCATTTCTATCACCTCCTTTTTAGCATTTTGTATCTTTCCCCCCGCTTATATTCATGTCCAAAGGGAACCCCGTGCATTCCTTTACCAAATAATCTTTCTTGGAAAAGTTCAAAAAATTGTTGCTTTTGTTCTGGTGTGAGTATTTCCTTCATCTGACGAATATCTTCAAAGACATAGCGTTCAATTTCTATCTGTAAATTAGCAACTTCTTTGAAAAGGGTATCTAATCTTACTTCATCTGGTTCAGACTCTTTTAATAAATCCATGAGTTGACTCCTTTTCACGCTCAACTCATGGCTTATCGGGATTATTTTCGACCGTGTTTCCTTATGTATTGACACCATTGCGTTAATTTGCTCTTCAGTAAGTTCAAGTTTATATCTTAAATGGCTATGCTGTAAAATATGTTCAGGTGGGGGTTGAAATGGACCTGGAGGTAGGAATGGTTCTTTCTCCCCAAATCTTATAGAGTACTGTCCGTTATGAACAACCCTTACTATCGTTCCCACATTTATCCCCAAAGAGATAATAAGAGCTATAGCAAGAACTTTTACCTTCATTGGTCACCTCCTTCAGTTAACAGACAGGCATATGCATTTCCAAGTGAGTTTTCCGGAAGATTATTGAGTAAAGTAATACCAAAGAGATTATCAAAGTCCTGAGCTGCTTGCAATTCCCATAATGCATTTTTCTGGTTAATCGTTATTCCCAAATAGCTACCAAGCAGAAGAGAAACGACAAAAAGTGCTGTAGTACCCACAGGAATAACGGCGCGACTTATCCATTCAAAAAATGGCAGGCGAATGCTCCTCTTTGATTCCTTTTCAGTAATTCTCTGTTTTAAGTTAAGTATGAAATATTGGGAACCCTGCATTTCTTCTATTAAATCAAGATAATCCAATATTTGAGACAGCTTTTCTAACTCCTTTTGGCAATAGTCACAAGATTTCAAGTGCTCTGTAATACAGACTTTTTCTTCTTCAGATACTTCGCTATCTAAAAAGGCAGAAAGCTTTCTTTTATTTATATGTCTCATCATCTCTCATATATTTAGACGGAAATTTTCATAAAAACTTGCGGTCAAATTTCACTTTTTTCTATTAAAGGAAGAAGTTTTTTTCTCAAATTCTCTTTTGCTCTGAAAATCAACGATTCAACTGACGATAAAGAGATTCCTATAATCTGGGCTATTTCTTTGTAAGATTTGCCCTCGAACTTTGAAAGAATCAAGGCGATCCTTTGCCTCTCCGGTAGCTCATTAACTGCTTCCTTCACAACCGCTTTTCGTTCTTCCTGTTCAAAACTTGCGTCGTCTTTGGAATTTTTGTCCTTTATCGGTCGATTGAGAGTCGTGTGGTTCTCTTTCTTTTTGGCTCTATAGTTAAGGCAATGGTTAACTACGATTCTATAAAGCCATGTTGAAAACTCAGATTTTCCCTTGAAACTCTTAGCATGTTGCCACACTTTTACAAAAACCTCCTGGGCGATGTCTTCTGCCTCAACAGAATCTCCAATATAGCGATAAATTGTGTTGAGAACAGAATGTCGGTATTTTTGCACCAGTTCTTCAAAAGCATCTTCATTTCCATCAACGACTTGTTGAACCAGACGATTCCTCATTCATAAAAAGTAAAAATTTTCTTAGATTTATCTGTTTATATATTTAGACAGGAACTTTCATAAAAACTTGCGGTCAATTTATCTTGTTTCTATATAATTAAAGGGAAGTCAGGTTTTAATTTTAATAATGCCCTAATAGTCCTCTTTTTTTGGCAATGGCTTCGCATATCTTAAATACAATAAACCCAATTCCAAAATAAAATATCCCATTTAATGCCAATAAAATCAAGTCTATTATGGGAAGTTCTGTAATGGACAATTTATTAACCATTACTTCCTTGATAAGATTAGTTCCCAATGAGAGGGGTAGGATTTTAAGTACAGGTATTTTATTAACTGGAGCGGCAATAAATCCAAGGAGTACAAATTGTACTATCTGGAAAAATGATTGAATTTGCTTAAATACAAGTCCTAATCCACCGCAGATAAACCCTATCCCATAAGCACTTGCCAGTGTAAATATAAAAAGTGGTGTCAGAGATAAGATATCTATATGCAGCCATCTGCCCGTAGTTGCCATCATTAATACTAATACGGGAACTATGAAAATAAAATTCAAAAAGAAGTCCCCTACTATTCTGAACATACACAACTTATCAAATCCTAAACTTGTCATATATAATTGCTCAAGTGTACCTATTCTTGCCTCTTCAAAAAGATTCCATGTAAGCGAGCTGCACGCAAATGTACTGAAATTCCACAACATAAATCCTACTACGATACTATCCAAGTTATTTCCAAAATTAGCCGTTTGTGCCCCTACAGCACGATAACCCAAAAATATAAAGAGAAATAATAGATAGAGAGTAACAATTCCCGATACCATATTAAATGAGTATCTAATCATCTCAAGCCAATCCCTCTTGATTATAGTAATAAACAATGTAATGTTATTTTTCATTTTTCACTATTTTCAGAAATATTTCTTCAAAGTCTGGCTCTTTACGGGTAATAGATTCAATTTTTGACCCGTTACTTTTTAATATATCTATCAGGTTATAAAGCTCATCGTGCGTTTTAAGTTCCGTATCTATTATTGTCTGACTATCTTTTTCTACTATCTTGGCGAGGTCAAATTGGGATTGAATTTGTTCCTTCTGTAAAGTAGATAGCTTATCCAAAACCTCAAACCTATAAGAACTTGTGCTAAAAAGCTTAAATAAGTTAGAAATAGAATCATCAGTTACTATTTTACCCTTATTGATGATAATCACACAGTCACAAATACTTTCAACTACTCCCATATCGTGCGATGAAATTAATACTGTTTTACCACTCTCTTTAGCCATATTTTTGATTAACTCTCGTAATTCATATGAGGATTCAACATCCAATCCTACAGTGGGTTCATCAAGTAATAAAATATCTGTTTGCTTTACAAAAGCACAAGCAACGGCTAACTTTTGTTGCATCCCACGCGATAGATAGCGAGCTTGTGTATTTCTTTTATCCTGGAGCTTAAATAATTCAATTAACTTATTGGTATAGGGTTTTACGCTTCTATATGAAATACCTTGTAGCCCGGCAAAGAAAGCCAAATTTTCACAAGGTGTCAGTCTCCAATAGACATTACGATTACCTTCAAGCACGGCACTTATTTTTGACATCCCGAATCTTAAATTCCTATTTATATCTATTTCTTCCATAAAAATATGCCCCTCTGTTGGAATAACTAACCCACATATACATTTTATAGTCGTAGTTTTGCCCGCACCATTTGGACCGAGTAGCCCAACAATTTTACCCTTTTCAATGGCAAAGCTTATCTTATCAACTGCAACTACGGGTGGCTTATTGGATTGGGTATAAATTTTAGTCAATCCATTTACTTTAATAGCAATATTATCCATTATCTTAATATCCACAAGCTGATAGTCATAACTGCCATTCCGACTATAAGTCCCACAATAGGTAAATGTTCTTGTCCAAAAGATTTTGACAACGGAATAAGTTCATCAAGTGAAATAAAAACCATAATCCCTGCTGTAATTGCAAGAACATAGTTTAATATGATAGGCGATAAAAAAGGAGCCAAAACTATGGCTGCGATTACTGCGCCCAATGGCTCGGTTATTCCGGATAGAAAAGACCACAAAAAAGCTTTTCCACGATTCTGAGTAGCAAAATAGATAGTAGATGAGACAGCTAATCCTTCCGGGATATTGTGCAAAGCAATAGCAATAGCAACTGAAATACCTAATTTTGTTTCCTGTAAAGTACTTACAAAAGTAGCTATACCTTCGGGGAAGTTGTGAATTCCTATACCCAGTGCAAGAAATAGACCGGCGTGAAGAACCCTACTTTTTGATTGGGATTGGTAAAAGTCGTGTTGTCCAATATATTCGTGTGGAATAAAGTAGTCTATAAGAAACATAATTATAAGCCCGGACAGGAAGGCAGAATTTGCAGATATAAAGCCAATATGTTCTATACTTGTATGCAATAATTCAACAAAAGAAACCATAATCATTACACCTGCCGAGAACCCCAGAACAAAACTCATAAACTTATCTCCCGGTTTCTTCTGTATAAATCCAAATAAACTGCCAATAGTAGTAGAAAGTCCAGCACCCGCAGTTAATAACAAAGCTAATCCCATATTTCTACTCATAACTTTCTTATTTCCCTAAATCCCGGAGAGGGCGGGATTTGAACCCGCGGTGAAGTTTTACCCCCACAAGCGATTAGCAATCGCTTGCCTTAAACCATACTCGGCCACCTCTCCAGTGTTAAATTATCAAGATATTTCCGACCTGCTCCTGTTTTTAGGAACATCTCTCGCTTCCTTGCTTCTGAATAATTGTCAAATTCTTCACTATATACCAATTTCCATGGTGTTCCACTTTTAGTAAATTTTTGTTTGCCACGGTTATGTTCTTTCATTCGTTTCTCTAAATCATGACATGAACCTATGTATCTCTTTTTTAATTTACTGCTCCATAAAACATATACATAAACCATACAATCATTTGCCTTTCCGCCATACTACAGGCGGATCAGCCTCTGGCTGAAAACCATACTCGGCCACCTCTCCTTAGTAAAATCAAATATTGTAGCCATCACTTAAAGATGCTACACTTTTAATCTATATTAAGCTAAATGTCCAACTAATATTTTTGTTCCTATACCAATCAGGATGAGTCCTCCCACTATTTTAATTTTATTCCCCAAAAAGCGTCCTAATCTATTGCCAATAAAAATACCAATAAACGATAGTAGAAATGTTATAACTCCAATCACTATTATTGGGGTGAGAATAGGAATTTTCAGAACTGCAAAGCTTATTCCAACAGCCAAAGCATCAATGCTTGTAGCGACCGATAACATCAACAGAACATAAATATTCAATTCTCTCTTGCTTGTTGAAAATCCCATTGAAAATCCCGCAGTATGCGGGGCAGCAATCGGGGCAGTTGTTTTCATTGACTCATAAATCATTTTGCACCCAATTAAGCTCAGAAGTCCAAAAACTACCCAGTGGTCAATCCCATAGATATAATTTCTCAAACTAACTCCGATTAACCATCCTATTACCGGCATCCCTGCCTGGAAGAAGCCAAAAAATAGTGGAATCTTTAAGGCATTTTTGAGCCCTGACATTCCGCAAGTAATAGATACAGCAAAAGCATCCATTGCTAATCCAAATGCTATCAAGATATTTGTAACCATCGCTTAAAGATACCCCAAATAAATTGTAAAATGCAAATTGTAAATTGCAAAAGAGGTGCGTCTCATTATTAATCGGATAGTGCATCGGCTAATAATTCGCTTATATCTTTAACCTCTAACTCAATATCCATAACTTTCACACTATCTTCAAACATTTGCAAACAATAAGGACAGGCGACGGCTAAAATTTCTGCCCCCGCATCTATTGCTTGTTTAACCCTCACATTAGCCATCCGCTCCTCTTTTGGCCAATCAATCCATAGTCCACCACTTCCGCCACCACAACATAAGCTATATTCGTGTGAAAAATTAGGCACCTCAATAAGTTCTACTCCCGGAATACTTGTGATAATTTTTCTTGGCTCATCATATATTCCATTTATTCTCCCTAAATTGCAGGCATCGTGATAGACTACTTTTTTATTCAATTGTTTTTGGGGTATAATTTTCCCTTCCTGTATAAGCATATCAAATAATTGAGTAGTATGGTAAATTTCAAATCGAGGCCGCACATCCTTACCTTCTCCCGCTTGCTGCCCCGTATACTGCGGGATTTTCAACAATTCAGTATATTCTTTCTTAAAAGTATTATAGCAATGAGGTGAAGTAGTAATTATTTTGCGTACACCTGCACTTTGAAATGCTATAATATTAGAGGTTGCCAATTCGGTAAATAATTTTTCAAATCCCATTTTTCTCACAGCTTCTCCGCAACACCATTCTTCTGCCCCAAGTATTCCGAACAATACATTTGCTTTTTTAAGTACCTTAGCAGTAGATTGAGCAACTTTTTGTGTTCTTGTGTCATAGCAAGGGAAGCAGCACGGGAAATATAGAAATTCCATCTGATTATCGAACTTTGATATCTCTAAATCCTTTGCCCACTCATTTCTTTTTTCGTGTGGTTGGCCGAGTGGGTTGCCTGATGCTCGGAGCGTAGAGATTACGGGTTTTAGCACTTCCGGGCAACTGCCATATTCACCTAAAATCCTTCTGATAGCCCTTAATATATTAGGAATATTCACTCCTTTTGGACATTGTGAAACACAAGCCTCGCATCCTACACATCTAAACACTTCTTCTACTTCGCGAGCCAATTCATTTTTGTCTTCACTGCTCACGCTTATACCGAGTTTTACATTTTGTGGCATCCTATACACGGGTAGTGTTACTGTATCTATCTGTGCCCAAGGACAAGTACTCATACATTTACCACACTGAAAGCATTTATATGCCTCCTTGCCTCCCATTTCCATAATAAAGTCCCTTATTTCATAATTCAGTGTCGCTCGCATAATGTCCTCCTATGCCTTCATTGCGGTTAGTTTATTTTTTAGTATCGGCACTACTTTGAATAAATCATCTACAATGCCATAGTCTGCTTCACTAAATATCGGTGCATTAGGGTCTTTGTTGATGGCGATTATTGTTTCTGCTCCCTTCATACCCGATATATGCTGGAACGCCCCGGATATCCCAATAGCAATATACAATTTGGGCTTAACTGTCTTGCCTGAACTTCCGACCTGTCTATCTTTGGGCAGCCACCCCGCATCTACGATGGGCCTTGAGCATCCCACTATACCGCCTATTGTTTTGGCAAGCTCTTCTACTAATAATAGGTTTTCTTTCTCTTTTATACCTCTGCCTATGCCTATAATAATATCAGATTTAGTTATATCTACCTCGCCAAGCGGTGCTTCTATGTATTCAACGAATCGGCGATAAGATGGCTCAGCTGTTAATGGGGAGGTGAAATCTAATACCTTGGCACTCAAATTTGATACCTGTGGCGGAAAGCTACCTTCTCTGATGGTAATTATAGATTTAGCTTTGATGTTTAGATTTACTTTGGCAAGTAGTTTGCCTTCATACATTTGGCGAATAGCGATTATATTATCATTCTCTATTTCAATTCCTGTGCAATCAGTAGCGATAGAAGCGCCGAGTTCCACAGAAAGCGAAGCCCCCAAATCCATCCCACTTGCCGTATGTCCCATGAGCAAGAGAAAATCCTGTTCCTGTTTTAATATATTAGAAAGCACTATTTGATAAGATTCGGCATTAAAGTCTTTTAACTTAGCATCCTCTACTATCATAATTCGGTGAGCGTAAGGTTTTAGAGAATCAATAAATTTAGTCAACTCATTCCCTAATAGTAATGCAGTAAGCTCACCGCCATAAAGAGTTGCCAATTCTTGGCCCTTAGTCAGTAGCTCATAACTAATATCTCTAATCTTATCCTGCCTATGCTCTACTAATGCGAACACATTTTTCATTTTACCTCCTTATTAAATAACTCCATTCCCATCCAAATCCAATATGTATTGTTTCTCGTCCAATATGTATTGTTCCCCATCCAATATGTATTGTTTCTCGTCCAATATGTATTGTTTCCCGTCCAATATGTATTGTTTCTCGTCCAATATGTATTGTTTCCCGTCCAATATGTATTGTTTCTCGTCCAATATGTATTGTTCCCCGTCCGATATATATCCATTCCCAAAATCCTAAACGAACCTAATGAACCTAACGATTTAATCTTTATTATATTAACCCCTTTTCTTTGACTATATTAGTTAATTTAGTAGCCGTTTCATCTGTTGTGCCTTGTAGAATTTCTGCCCTCTTACCTATTGGAGGTGGGAATAAGCTCTCTATTGTGGCACGAAGTTCTGTATCTTGCATCCCTAATTCATTCCATTTAAGTATTTTAATTTCTTTAGCCGCTGCCCTCCTTATAGCGATAAGAGAAGCATAACGAGGCTCATTTATACCGGTCTGAATGGTAAAGAGAGCAGGTAAAGTAATATCAAGTACTTCAAGTAATCCGGCTTCAAGTTCTCTTTTGGCTCTTGCTTTTGGAGCATCTATTTTAATCTCGGTTACTAATGCGGCATGCGGAATACCGAGCAACTCGGCTACCATTTGTCCAACTTGTGAATACCCGTCATCTTTTGCCATACAGCCCGTAAGAATAATATCAAACTCCAACTTACTAATCGCAGTTTTGAGTAATTGAGCTATCTTAAAGCTATCTATTTGAGGTTGAACCTCCTCACCTAAATCTGCGGTATCTATTCTTATGGCAGTGTCCGCACCTTTGGCAATTGCCATACGAAGAGTAGCATCATTATCAGGTGAGCCGCAAGAAATGGCAGTCACTGTGCCACCTAATTTCTCCTTAATTAAAATTGCCTCCTCCAGAGCATAATTATCAGATTCATTTATATCAAAAGTAAGACGCGTCTTAATTATATCTTTACCGGATTCATCTACCTTAATCTCTGATTCGCTTGTCTCTGGCACTCTCTTTATGCAAACGACTATATTCATAATTACCTCCCACTCTATTTTTATGAATAAATATGTAAAAGTCAAGTATTTTATGCGGATAGATTTTTAGCCCAAAATTACTTTTGTGTAGGAAATGGGATAGCCAATAAATCTTTTACTTAATTGCTTAAATCCTCTGGGAATGTCTGAGAAATAAAATAAATGCTTAGGATTATTTATATTTTGTGATGTGCCAATTCCTGTGTTATTTAATATATTTAGTACTTCGTGTGCCACTACATTAGCCGAATCTATGAGCTTGACATCTTCGCCCATAAATTGTTGAATCTCATCTTTTATCAAAGGATAATGGGTACAGCCCAAAATCAATGTATCTATATCCTTTTGCTTGAAATTAAGCAAGTAGCGGGTTAAAGCGAGATGGGTAAGTTCAACATCTCCACCCTCCTCTATAATAGGAACAAGCAAGGGACAGCTTTTGGAGTGATCTTCTATACCGGGACGAAGTTGGTGGATAGCAGTTGTATATGCTTTAATCCCTATAGTAGCGCGTGTCCGAATTACTCCTATTTTATTATTTCTCGTTGCCTTAACTCCCCTTTTTGCGCCGGCCTCTATAACGCCAATAATCGGAAGTGAATAACGGGACGAAAGCCAATCAAGTGCTGTTGCTGAAACAGTATTACAAGCAACGACGATAAGTTTTACCTCTTTGGATAATAAGAATTTAACAATCTGGTCGGCAAACTTTTGGATTACATCAGTTGATTTACTTCCGTATGGAACACGGGCAGTATCACCAAAATAGACAATCCGCTCATCCGGTAGGACTCGCAACAGCTCACGCACTACTGTAAGCCCACCAATCCCTGAATCAAATACCCCAATCGGATTATTCATCTTTAAAGTTCTTTATCTTTCTGCTTTTGGCAGTATAATCAAGAATCATATTTATTCCTTGAAAATATTTACGGTTCTATTTTTACTTAAAGGTGTGCCCAATTTTATATGGTATCTTATATTATTTTTTTCACAGAAGTTTATTATCTCTTGAGCCATTGCTTTATAAAAGTCATCATTGTTTTTCCATATTTGAGAATCATTATTATATTCAGTTAATCTCCGATAATTTAGTTTCCCAAAAATTATCTTATTTACAAACGAAATTTTTTCTAAAATCTTTTCAATAGCTCCTGCAGTTGTATCAAGTTCTGGTGTTGGATAAGGTTCCAAACTAACCCATGTTCTTAATCCGTTATCAGATAACTTTTTTAAACCTGCAATCCTTTCTTCATAAGATGCCGAAAAAGGCTCAAACTTATTTTTAAAGTCATTATTCAACGAAACCAAAGTAATTCCATATTCATTGCTTTCTAAAAATTTCTTCTTGGCTAAAATTTCGTTAGGATATACCCCTTTTGTTAAAGTTGTTACCCTGATGCCCTCTTTATTCAACCTTCGAATTATCTTTAATGTTTTCTCTTTTATTTCTGGTATTAAATCTTTTTTATCGCAGTCATACATAAAAGGGTCTGACATAAAGCATAAATGAACAAAATCTATTTCGTCCTTATATTTAGGAATTTCTTTTTCTAAAAGTTCTAAAGCATTTTCAGCAATTCTCGGCATTCTCCAATCTTCGTAATCTTTAACCCAACCAAATTTTTTAGCCATCATCATAGCATAGCAAGGGAATTTACAACCGTGTTTACACCCAACTATATGATTTATTGTCCAACTCCCATACTCAACCTTAGTTTTGTAAAGCAACGTTTTCCTTTTTATCGTTAAAATATCAGACGAGAGAGTTAAAAGTTTTTTTTCATAAAATTTTTTCCCGCCAAATAAAGTTGAACCTAAACTTCTTTCTTTCTGCCAGGCATAAATGTCTTTAACTATATTCGTAATTGATAATTTCGCTGAAGCAAATAAAAGATAGTATAATATATCGTTTCTATCAGGATATTTCATATCATAAGCAACCACTTTCAAATTATTAGATGTAAAGATGAAACAGTAATCTTTTAAAGTGTCTATATCAGATTTAGCAATAACACTGACATCTTCTCCTATAAACTCTGTTAAAGTTTTTATAGTTTTTATTTCTTTTATAGCAAGAGATTTTCCGCGATGTGCTTTTATTGCTATACCGCTTGTTCTTCTGACTCCTTCTAAAATATAGTTAAATATTATATCTTTGGGATTTTTTAGTTTCACAATTTCTTGCATAGTATCTTTTTTAATTTGTAAACCTGTGGGATCTATAAATAGAAAAAGAGGACATTTATTATTATTATTTATTTGATTTACAATTTTTCCTATAACCGAATTACAATCAGTGTCAAAATATGTTATTTTAACAGTGTTCTTTATTTGAGAATTTTCATTGATAAATTTTTCAACATTATCTTTTAGGAATTTTAAATTATTCCTATTTGCCTCAACAAAAAATAATTTAATTCTTAAATTCGGTCTGAGCGTATCTTTTTTATCAGTAATTTTTTTAAGAAAAATGAGAGGTGAACCATTTACTTCATTTTCATTATCAATATATTTACCTCGCCCAGCAAATAAATCTATGACATACCACTCATTAGATACCCAATTTTGCTTATTCCAAACAGTTACCCAGACATTAAAACATTTACGGAGTATTTCAAGTTTTGTTTTTGTTGACGGTCTATTACTTATATCCCACAAAGTTTCACTATTTTTCATAAATTTTTCCCTTTCACAACCCGATCATGCCGTAGAGTTTCAACCTCCCAAATTATTTCAATAGAATTAGCTTTTTTGTAGCCGTGTAATTTGGGAGAGGTGCGACCTCAAGTTCAAATTTTACAAAATAAATACCGCATTTTTGTGCCTTCCACGAGACAGTGTAATTGCCCGGTGATTCTAACCTATCAACTAATGTTTCTACTACCCTACCTGCGAGGTCATAAATTTTGAGCGATACAGGGGTAATGGTTTTAGAGTTTTTAGGCACAGAATAACTAATAGTAATAGACTTTTTGAATGGATTGGGCAGACAGGAAAAATAAGGACGGGAGTCGTATTTTTGCTCCTCAACACTGATGCCGACTATTGTTTTAATGTCAAATACCCAGTTTGAGGTCGCACCTCCCGCTACTTGTAATCTAAATAATAATTCCTGTCCCATTTGAGCGGATGAGGAAAGGGCAAAACTAAACATACCATTTACTACTCTTCTACCAAGTATATTACCGAAGTTCAAGCTATCTTGCGGTAGTAAAGTGACATACGGACTATTGCAAGATACGATTCCATTAGCTCCCGTCACAGAATCTATACCATCATTAATCAGCCACAGATAAACAAAAACGCTCTCCCCCGGGTCAACTATGCTGTCATTATCGCCTCGTATATCTATAAGTGCCATACGGAGGTTGGGCAGAGTCTCTAACTCACCTATTCTCATATCATCAATATAGAAGCCCTGTGCTGTATCATTAGCGTCAGAAGAAAATCCTATCTTGACTTGCAAAGTACAACCCACCGGGTATTTTTGCGATAGGTCATATATTTTATTACTCCAATCAACTGTAAAATCCTTTATCCCGTCCCGTTCAGTGTCGGGACAGGTCGGTGTTCCCGATACATTCTCCAGACACATTCTGCGTCGGGACAGGTGCATCGGGACAGGTCGGTTAGAGGTATTCGGTTCTCGTAATGCCCCACCTGACCCTATAAAGTCAAGAGTATCTTCTACACTACCTCTTTTAATAATAGGGTAAATGCCATCTACCCCGTATGTCGCAACATCAAACCAAGTCCAGAATGATAGATAAGAATTTGGGGCAAGTATAATTTGTGGACTTAAAGCCCAACAATTCATCCCATTCGCATATTGATAGGTTCCAGTATTCCCACAATACCACGAGTGGGTAGCAGAGTGTGATTTGTTGTCAGTAATTGTCCATAAGTCTATTATCCCGCCATGTATCCAGTTGTTAGTGCCGTTCTCAATATTATCAAAAAAACTTGTTTCTACAGGACCGATACTAAGTAAAAAAGTATCCATAAAAGAAAGCCCAAAACTTGATAACTCTAATATAACAGGTGCAAAATAAGGAGCAGGACAGCTTGGGCTTATTCCAACCCTGTAAGGGCGACTAATTACAAGATTACTTCCCAGACTACCAAAATTGTTGAGCGTGTCAACCATTACGAGATTAGGGTCTTCGGAGCTTATTTTACAGTTCACATTAGGAGCTAATCCACCATCATTCTTTATAGTGAGCCACAAATCAAAAGTATCACACGGAAGAGGGGTAGAGCTTACTGCATATGATTGAAAGACAAGCCACGGCGTCTTGACTAAGAAATTTAATCCTATACTACCGAAGCCAATAATTTGTAAATTACACTCAATAAGATGACCATTAGGACAATTGCTAACTCTAAACTTAAAATCAGATTGAGCAGTATTGCCTGCTGCTATATTGCCAAAATTATCACTGCTATCCAAAATAGTAGTATATGGGTCAGTAGTAGTTAGATAAGCATTAACATTATTAGCCGGTTGGTTACCATAATTCTTTAAGGTAACCAATAAATCAATGGGTTCATTTGGATTAACCTCGCCATTTCTATTAGAATCAATAATTGTAGACCCATAATAACCCGGATATGCACCGGTAGAATAGACATTTACCGTCCCCAGATAAGGTAAGTAATTATTAAAACTAGCACATACCTGCACATTGCCCGGAGAAGAGGGATGGAGAGCAAAAATCACCTCCCCTGCCTCATTTGTAGTCCTGACCTCATAGACTTCGCCTTGCTTTTCACAACAAACAACTGCTCCTGCTAATGGCAAACTAAGATTTACCTTAAATACATTTTCACCCACAGAGATGCTTTCAGGATAACTAACCTGCAAACTATCAGGTGTATTAGTCCAGATATTCATTTCCGGGTCACCAAGCAAATTCACTTGATACTGGTGCCAACGCCAGACATTCTTACTACGAGAGTAAGCAACATACTCAAGCTTAGTCTTGGCAAGTGTAGCTCCTATATTAGTTACATTATCTTTAAACAAATTATAATAAAAAGAATGGTCCAGCTTATCTGAATACCCGTATCCTGGATTACCAGGAGAACCCCATCCATATCTTGAATTTCCAATAAACGCTACTCCACCACCATTTGGATTAAGAACCCAGTGTTCAGCAATACAATCATAGTCAAACGCAGCAGGCCAGCACCCTATAGAATATAATATTCCCTGTGCATCACCATTTTTCAGACTATCTATATTTGCAATGTATAAATTCCCATTGCCAACACACATTACAGTATAATTAGCATGTCCATCGTGATTTAACAATGATTTACCGGAAAGCATTGCATTAAGTACACTTGCCTGGCTCTCATTACCTAAAGATTCGTAAAGTTTTTCTATGGTATAAGAATTAGGAAATAGTTCGCCTATCATATTCTTACCAACTCCAGCATCTGTATATGGGTTAGGCCACAAGATTTCAGCCATAAACAGCGCATCATCTAGATAATCTATTGGAGGTGTTTGCTCATATTTAATTATTTTACTCACAAATGCCTGTATCTGTGCCTCTGTATTCACAGGAGCCCTACCTACAAATACATCAGGATATAAGTCAACCGAATCCTCTATTTCGCCAAATAAGTTGTTATTATTAGCATCCCATGAGCCATCAAGGTCAGAATAATATAAGTCAGCAGGGATACTGTCCTCACCCGGTGTTCCCCATCCACAAGTCATTGCATACGCTTGGCGAGTAGGAATTATATTTATATCTCCGCCAAGCAATACCCATTGGACACCAGAATCATAAACAGCTACGCGAATATAATTTCTAATCCGTTCTGCAAGGTCTCTACCGGGATAATTGTTATAAATCCAACCATTAGTTCTTATCATAGCAGGTACACCTTTCTTGGTTTTCCAATCAGCAAGAGATTGGAATGCAGACACGAATGAAGAGATATCAGCTGTGATAATCAGATATTTAGAAAACTCTGGTTGCTTGAAATTGTGAGGATTGATTTCTTCTGGATTGATTACCAGCCCCTCAAGTAGGGAACAGACATGTCTGTTCCCTACAAATGTTTTCTGCCAGCTGGCTTCTGAGAGTTCCAAAATAATTTCCATATCAGTATATAGGTTAAGTTGGTTAGTTTTAGGAATCCATTGTAAAGGATGGACAAGTATTTCTGCAATTCTGTATCCCTGCATTAATCCTTCGCCTACAAATTCTATTATGTTACCAGGATACTCTTTGGGGGATGCATAGATTTCAGGTTTGGGCTCAACAAATGGAGCCTGTCCCGACTTTGTCGGGAGGACCTGGGATTTGGAAATTGGGATTTGGGATTTAGGATCTGGGATTTCAAGTATTTGGGGTGGCTGAGATGGATAGATATTATATTTACCTTGTAATGTTATACTACGAAGTGTTCCCAATCTTACTTCCTTTACCCTTGTCCCCTCAGGCAATAAGAAGTATACTGCTTTAACAGGTAGTTGGGGTTCACCAGGATGGGGAATAAAGTTGCAGTCCTTAATTTTAGGCACCTGATACCCATTTACTACATCAAACAAGATATCGGATTCCGTGAAAGAGACAGTTTTTGTAATGACTAAAATACTATACAATATAATCCACATATGTAATTAGTAGCTGTTAGCTAACAATTAGGAATGCCAATGCTTAACGCCAACTTTTGTGCTTTTATTACAAGTTTTATGATTTTGGAAATTATTTTTTGTGCCATTTTATTTAAACAATTCACTTTCTTGTTTTAATTCAACTTCATTTATTCTCTTATTACAAATGGCAATGAAATCCGCATTGATTTCAAATCCGATGAAATTTCGCTTAAGTTTTCTACAAACGGCAAAAGTTGTTCCAACACCTGCAAAAGGGTCTAATATCAAATCTCCTTCATTTGAACTGGCTTTTACAATTCTTTGGATTAACTTAATAGGCTTTTGTATAGTATAAAGTTCTCTACTCAATAATTCTTTTGATTTGTATGTGAGTTGTTTAATGTCTCCCCAGACATCGCCCGGATTTTTGCCAATTTCATTAAATTTTGTTTTATGAAATTTACCATTGATAACGGATGGCACACTTTCACATCTCTTCCTATGCTCTAATTCTACTAATTGCGGAACTCGTATATCATCTAAACGAAATGTTTTTGCTTTTCCTTTAGTAAAATAAGCAATAATATCATAATTGTTGGTAAAATTATTCCTTCCCTGTGCCAATCGGCTTGGTTGATACCAAATAATTTTTGAATTTAGAGTTAGATAAGGACGATAATCTATAAAATTGATACAATTGGGCTTCCCAAATAGATATAATGCACCTCCCTTCTTTAATACTCTTGAAAATAATTTAATCAAATTTAAATTGTACTCTTGTATATTTTTTATTTTATCCCAACCATTTTCAGTTACTCCAAATGGACCATCACATACTACTAAATCTATTGATTTGTTATCAATTTGATTTATTAATTCAAAACAATTGCCGTGATAAATTTTATTTATTTGCATATACTATTTAATTTAACCATATTATTGCAGAAGTCAAGCAGAAAGTTTGAAATCTATAATTCTGAATAGCAAAATGGCAAAAAAGATGCCTTTTGATGCCAAAAAAAGTTTTTTATCTTTTCTCTTGACAATGGGCAAATGGGTAATAAATTAAAGGCATAATGGAAAGATTAGGTATTGATTCTCTCTCTCTGCGGAAATCAGTATCTACACAACATATCTTTACAAGTATAAGCAAAGCAACCCCACTTTTAATCGTAATATAATATCCCAATGTATATGATAGATACACAGCAGTGTAGAGGAGATAAGCAGTTGCTTATAGGAGGTAAGCAGTTGCTTATGGAAGATACGGATGTCTGCATGCTTCATACGGATGTCTGCATGCTTCATGCGGATGTCTGCATGCTTCATACGGATGTCTGCATGCTTCATACGGATGTCTGCATGCGTTATGGGGATGTCTGCATGCGTTATGGGGATGTCTGCATGCTTCATACGGATGTCTGCATGCTTCATACGGATGTCTGCATGCGTTATGCGGATGTCTGCATAAAGGCAGGGGGCGTCAGTGTGAAGACAGGGGGCAACCCTGTGAGGAGGTGAGTTATGACAAGGAAAGATTATATTCCGTCAACTGATATAGGGTTTGACCAGTGGCTTCAAGAGTTCACTAATTATGTAGTGACTTATTTTGGGGTACTCGGCATAACAGTGGCGGAAAAAGATGCACTGGTCGCAAGAAGATTTGACTGGAACAACAAGTACCAGAATCATATAGATGCGGTACAGGCGGTTCGCGGGACAAAAGAGATGAAAGATAATTGTCACGAGAGTACGGAAGAATATGCCCGCTTCATAGCACAGCGGATCCAGAGTTATTCAGAAACAACAGATGCACAGAGAGAGGCACTCGGTATAACTGTCAAGGATGAGGAGCTAACAGGATTATCAGAGGATGTAGTGCTGATGACTCCGCCTCCTACATTGTCTGTGGACCACTCGCAGCCAGGGATATCAGGGATATCTTTTGGACTTAATCCGCAAAATGAGCGCGAAAATGCGAAGCCAGACGGGATAGCAGGGGCGAAGATATGGTTCTATATTGGCGGGCTGCCACCGGAGGGAGCAAGTTGGCAATTCTTGGCTGATGATACGAATTCGCCATATATTCATAAGGTTAATAATGCTGCGACAGTGACTATTGCGTACAGGGCGCAGTGGTTTGATAGAAAGATGAGACTCGGACCGCTCGGCGACCCGGTTGTAGTGGCGGTGACGGCATAAGTAATAGAGGACAGATGATAGAAGTCAGAGAAAAAGGAAAAGTAGGGCAAGGCTTTTCGGTTTGGTCTAATGTCTATGGTCTATAGTCTAATGTCTCTTTAAAAAAGAGACCCCAAGAGTTTATGCAAATGCAAATAGGAATTGGATGGAGAGATTTTGCAATGAAACGAAGCGACAAAAGATTGCTAGAGTTAGCATTTTTTAGTTCCTTTTTGGTCGACCAAGGAATTAAAAATGCTATCCAACAAAAATGAAAGGAGATGATTAAAATGTATAACGAACCAGATATTCTCACGGAATTATTTCCCAATGAGGTAGAATGGGAGAGACCTTCTTTCCCCAATAGACAATGTGGTAGCAAACAACCAAATGGTGTCTGTGTAGACTAGAGTAAATGATATGGACCCTCGGTCTGCAGACATGAGGTTTTTATTCTGAGAGACTGTAGATCGAGGTGTATAATATAATAATAGAGAAAGAGAAAATACTAATATTAAAATATAGGCAATAAAAAGATTTTTAAGGATACTAATATTTTTATGGCAAGAAATACTTCTATGAAAGACGAGTTATTTAATAAAATACGGAATAACTTTATCCCATACAATGCAACGCTTATATTGACTAATCACTGTAATCAAGATTGTATCTATTGTTATTTGGGGGTAGACAGAAAAAAAGCAGATTGCTTCTTATCTTTTCAGCAGATTTATTCTATTTTATATCAGTTGGTAGAAATAGGTTCCTATAAGATTGAGTTCACGGGAGGAGAGCCTTTACTCTATCCATATTTTAAAGAAGTCTACAAGACAAGCAGAAAATTAGGCTTTGAAATTACAATGACCACTAATGGGACTCTTTTTGATAATTATATAGCTTCGCTTTTAGCAGATATTGGAGTATCTAAAATTAGATTTAGTATAAGTGGAGCAACAGCCAAAACGCATGACTCTATCACCAGGTACGAAGGGGCATTTGATAAAGCCTTCCATTGGATAAAATGGTTCAAGAAAAAAGAGTGCAATGTAACTGTAAACTATGTGGTTTTATCTTGCAATCTGCACGAAATAGAACGGGCTAAAAAACTATTTGATGTGGAGAAAATTCCTATATCATTTTGTGAAGTACTTGTTCCTTCTTTCTCCGGGCATAAAGAGAGCAAGAAATTTATGCTTAATCAGGAAGAAATTGTGAAAATGTTGTCTACTTTAAATAAATGTGGTATTAAGTCTAAAAAAGTAGAATATGCTCCAATATGCTCTGCTGGTAGAAAACAACATTAGCTATTGAGTGCGATGGAACGATTTATCCGTGCATGGAACTTACACAGCCATTAGGAAATGCTTTAAATCAACCTATTAAAGAAATTTGGGGAAAAACTCCTTTTCTAAAAGACCTGCGAAGTTTAAAGAAGAAGGATTTAATGTTTTGTAAAATCTGCAAATATAAAAATTATTGTGTGTTCTGCTATGCCAATAACTTTATTTGGAATAAAGGTTATAAAAAACCATACCCTTATCAATGTAAGATAGCTCAGATTAAATATTCGCTTGATAAAAAAAGCAATGACTAAATATCCTTTATATGACTCTACTTGTATATTTTTAGAAATAACAGGATGTCCCAATAAATGTAGACACTGTTATATTTCCAAAAGTGCTTCTAAATTTAAAACATTTAAAGAGATAAAAGATATAATAGATAATTATGCAGAGGTATTAAAGCCCCCTGTTTTAACAAAGAATGCTTATCTTTATTTTCACGATGAAGCAACGGTTCATCCTGATATTATAGATATATTGGAATATATGGTAAGCAAAGGGATAAAATGTATCCCATCTCTTTCAACCAATGGATTTGGAATATGTAAAAGGAAGGATGGAGAAAAGGTATTAGATGCTTTTAAAAAGGTAGGAACAAAAAGCTTACAACTGACTCTTTTTGGAGACAGAGATTATCACGACTGGTTTGCAGGAAGGAAGGGGGCATTTGATACTATTATGGAGACTTATAAAATAGGAAAGGGAATGGAATATAACATCTACTGGCAATTCTTTTTAACTAAAGATAATTGGAAAAAACTGCTAAAAACAAAAGAATGCTTGAAAAATGAACAAATAGACATAGGAATATTCGGTTGTAGTGAGCGATTATTAACTGATAAAGAATATTTACAGCCTACACTAAAAGATTTAGAAAAGGTAAAAAAATTAGCAGAAAATTTATCAGATTCTTATTGGCAAAAAATACCACATCTCACTATTAAAACAGAACGAGAGTGGATTGAAATGTGCCTCGCTAATAAAGATATGGCACCATTTGTGTCTAATGAAGAGGAAGATGCAAAAAATCCTTGGTTTATGGAGTATGACAGGTGGCTTTATGATACTGTTATGATGAGGTCAGACTTCAGGATTGGGAATTTACGAGTAGATAATTTAAGAGATATATTTTCCCAAAAAAGATATTCAAAAGAGAGTATAAAATGGGAAGAATTATCCTACTCGTTAATGGCACAACAGGTAGGAGATATTGATAGCAACAAAATTTATTGGTTCAACGATTTGCTCTTTAGATGGTTTTTAAAGCTTTATCCTAACCCTGAATATGAAGTAACTTATAGTAATTATAGGATAAAAGTTGAAAATAAAATATCGTATAGATATTTCCCTTCTTTTAAAGAAACTCTTATTAAAAATCATCTAACCAAAAAATTACATTTGCTAAAATATCCTTGGAGTAAAGTGTTTAATCTTTTTGCACTTAAAGATAACTCTTTTTTAGATATCTTAAATAAATTAGTTCACCTTTATCCAAAAACACCGCAGGAGAAAATTAGGGAAGACCTAACAAAATTTTTAAATTCACTTGAGAATATGAGAATAGTTTATAAAGTTTTTCAGAAAAAATAACAAAATGTTGTATTTTTTACTTTTCATAATTTCTGAAATTCCTTCTTTTATATGTCTGAAGGTAGCATCTCCAATTATTATAGATGGTAGTATAGATTCTATTTGGCATTCCATAACTTCTATTGACAGTTTTACTCAATGGAATCATAACGAAGGTAAGTCTTCTACCGAATCTACTAAAGTTTATATATGTTCCGATAAGCAGAATATTTATGTTGCCTTCCAGTGCTTTGATTCAGAGCCAGATAAAATAGATATTAAAATAACACCCCGAGATTATTGGATGGGTGACCAAGTATGGATTATGCTGGATACCTTTGGTGATAAAACTACAGCATATGATTTTGGAGTAACTGCGGGAGGCGTGCAATCTGATGACAGAGTTTTACGGGATGGCAGGAAGACAGATGCGAGCTGGGATGGGGTATGGTATTCGGCGGCTAAAATTACTGATTATGGGTATAATGTGGAGATGAAAATACCATTCAAAACCTTGAGATTTAAGCCAGGACTTACTGAATGGGGGATTAATTTCTTTAGATATATTTCACGGAAGAATGAATCTGTTTCATGGGCACCTTTAAAGCAATCCGAAGGTATCAGAGTTTCAAGATGTGGTATATTAAAAGGAATAAACCCAGGTAGGCAGGGGCTACATTTAGAAGTATATCCTGTTGGTCTTGCGAGTTATGAGCTAAATTCTATCCATCCTCAGGCAGGGTTAGACTTTAATTGGTGTTTTACCTCGTCCCAGCTTTCTTGTACTACCTATCCAGATTTTGCACAGATAGAGGCGGACCCTTATACCATGAACCTCTCTAAATACGAGACTTATTTCCAAGAGAGGCGTCCATTTTTTATTGAATCACAAGAAGTATTTAATACTCCTATAAAATTATTTTA
>JACQXS010000055.1:0-763 GCA_016208615.1 Candidatus Stahliibacteriota bacterium
ATGGCATAGGTCAGGGAGAAATATAATTGACTATTTTAAGTTTGAACCTTATCTCTACGGACCTTGTAGTTTTGAGGTCTACTCAGCATTAGATGAGACGGAACTGAATAGACAGATTGTCCAGCCACTACATTCAGTGCCTCAGTGGGTCAATTACTATCTTACAGAGAGTGGTAAGAAGGAAGCCGAAGAAGTATCTGAAAGAACTTCGCCCGAAACCGTCAGTTTTATTAGAACAGTAGTCAAGGAAATTTCACAACTTGGCTTTTATGAATTATTGAAAAAGGTTTATACTGAAGCACCAGATTTCGCAGTTAATTCAATGTTTAAAGGAGTAATAAAATGACTATTATATTAGCAATTCCAACAAAAGATGGATTAGTTTTAGCATCTGATGGACAAATAACCTCCGGTGCAATTAGAGTATCTGGCAAAAAAATCAAAGAATTGAACAAAAATTCTTTGTGGGCTGCATCAGGTAGAGATGCTTTAATTCAAAGAGTAGAAGAAGAAATTCTCAATATCTCCAATAAATCAGTCTCTCTTCAAAATCTACGAGATACCCTAAGTCGAATTATCCGAAAGTGTGTTAATGACTTGTATCAGTTAGATCAACAACCTCCTGAAGGAGATTTTGTTTTTTGTGAGTATTTAAATAATAGTACACATATTCTTCATGTAACAATAAGTGGAACGCCAGAATGGATAAGAACTGGAGTATTTGCCTGTGGAATTGGATGTATGTTTGCCCACGCATTATTGC
>JACQXS010000055.1:850-5065 GCA_016208615.1 Candidatus Stahliibacteriota bacterium
ACGGTATAAAGAATGAGCAAGAAATATCTAGATTAGAAGATACCTCTCGACTTCTCAGAGACATAGAAATAAAGAAGTTTCTTGAAGGTGGGTAATGAAAAAAGCATAATATGAATGTACTTAAAAAACTCATCTCTCTTAATTACAGAAAAGAGATATTACCGCTCCAAATATTAAAGAAGCCACAAAAAGTTTTAGTCCTAATGCCTATTGAAGTATATGAATTATCGCCATTTATTCCGGCTATCAAACTATTACGCGAAAACTTTAAGACAGCTAAAATTATAGGTGTTGTAAAAGAGGAAGATACGCTATTCTTTAATAGAACAGGATTATTTAACCAACTTATCTCCTACCAATCCATACCCCGCTTTATGACGCGTCAATTTTATAGACTAAGAGAAAAATTAAGAACCGAAGCCGCCTCTATGTCAATAGATTTCAATTCCAACAGTGATTTACTTAGTTGGCTGGGTGGGGCACACCTCAGGATAGGAAGACAAACATCGCCTTTTATAAACTACAAGGTAAAATTGTCTGAAAATGAGCCCGATAAAGCCGCAATTAAGCTGGTAAAAGCAATATGTATGAATCATTAAATAGGTATTTAGTTTTTACAGCATTGGCAATAGTTGCGGGCTTCGTAGTGTATTCACAATATATGATTAGAGAAATAGAACGCGAGGCAGAAACTATTTCGCGTGTATATGGTAAGTTTTGTTCAAGGGTCACAGAAGACGAGACATCGGTTGTTTTTGATGAAATAATTACTAAAATAAATTTCCCCGTTATTGTCACCTCTCCTGAAGGCGATATAATATCAAAAAGAAATGTTGAACCCGCTGATAGTATTATGGTAGCAAAATTAGATAATGAGCATACACCCGTTAAAATTGAATATGAAGGCAAATTACTTGCATTAGTTCATTATGGGGATTCAAAGTTAAGAAAATTGCTGAAATTTGCACCCCTTGTCCAAGTTTCATTAGGTGGGCTACTATTTGTAATAGGAATAATTTGGTTAGCTATATTAAAAAGAAGTGAAGAGAATGCACTATTTGCAGGCATATCAAAGGAAACAGCACATCAACTGGGGACACCAATTACGGCACTTATAGGATGGCAAGAACTTATAAAAGATGAAAGCATTAAATTATCTTTCCAACAAGACTTGGAGCGTCTTAAATCAATAGCTACAAGGTTTCATAAAATTGGCTCCCCACCACAATTTAGACTACAAGCGGTAAGTGATATTTTAGACCCTACAATAGAATACTTGGAAAATAGGATACCACGAAATGTAAAAATTACAAAAGATTACTCCAACTCAGTAGAAGCCAATATAGATAATGAACTATTCTCTTGGGCGATTGAAAATTTAATAAAAAATGCAGTAGATGCAGGAAGTACAAAAATTACGCTATCTATTAATGCCAATAAATACTTGGATATTATCATAAAAGATAATGGTAAAGGAGTAGCTCAAAGAATTAGTAGAAAAATATTTTCACCGGGCTATACTACAAAAGAATATGGATGGGGGATTGGACTTTCGCTGGTACAAAGGATTGCTAAAATGCATCACGGCAAAATAATATATAAGCCCAATAAAGAAAGTGGTGCATCGTTTATTATTAGACTTAAGAGATAGGATTAAATAAATCTTAAAATGCGACATATCTTATGGATAGATGATGAAATTAGAACCCTAAGACCACTCATTTTGTTGCTTAATAATCACGGATATAATGTAACAGGGGTAACATCCGGAGATGAGGGGTGTGAGTTGTTAAAAAATGGAAGCTTTGACTTGATATTACTTGATGAGAGAATGCCGGGTAGAGATGGAATTAGTACACTTAAAGGAATAAGAGAAATTAACTCTAATATACCGGTAGTTATGATAACAAAAAGCGAAGAAGAAACTATGATTGACAAAGCTTATACATCAGGAGTAGATGATTTTTTGATTAAACCCTTAATTCCTAACCAGTTAATCTCTACTTGTAAGCGTTTGTTTGAAAAGGAGGGCTTAATTCAAAGAGAAATCCCCGAAGACTACACTAAATTTTATCAATCCATAAGGCCCGAAATCGGACAAGCAAATAACTTCAAGGAGTGGTGTGCTCTTTATATGGAGCTTGTGCGGTGGAGCTTAAAGATAGCACAAGACCAAGAAATATGGGGATTACATTCACAACTAATGCAGGAGTGTGAAAATGAGTTCGTACAATATGTAGAAGCAAGTTATGTTAAATGGATACAAAATATAGAATCTCCTATACTATCTGTGCGAGTAATACCTGAATTTGTAGTCCCACATATATCAAAAGATAAAACAGTTTATTTTATCATATTAGACTGCCTACGGTTAGACCAATGGCTTTCAATAAGGAAATTTTTAGAACCCCTATATAAGATTAAAGAAGACTTCTATTGTTCAATCATACCTTCTGCTACCCCATTTGCACGCAATGCAATATATAGTGGATTATACCCATCAGAAATCGCAAACAAATATCCAAAATTCTGGAACCCAGAGGAAAATAAATATGAAAAAGAACTATTTGAACTTCACTTACATAAATTTAATCTCCAAGCCGGGTACATAAAAGTTAGAAATTTGGACGATGAAGTAAATTTGAGAAAAAACTTAACTCGTTTTAAATCCCAGCAAGTAATGTCTATTGTAATCAACTTTTTAGATTATTTGGTACATGCAAAGCATGAGTCACAGGTAGTAGAAGAACTCGTACCTGACGAAAGGGGGCTGTGCTTACTTACTGAGCTATGGTTTTCAAGGTCTTATATTTACGAATTATTTAAGGAAATAGCCAAAGAGGGAAGCACTGTTATACTTACAACTGACCATGGCTCAATCCATGTCCGGCGTCCCACTGTTATTTATGGAAGCAGAGTAATTTCGCATAACATAAGATATAAGTATGGACCAGCAATCAGGTGTGACACTAAACAGGCACTATATATAGATGAGCCAGCCAAATATAAGTTGCCCAATAATATAAGATACGGGATAGCAAAAGATGACTATTATTTTATTTATCCCACCCACCTGCACGAATATACTAAGGAATTTAAGTTCACCTTCCAACACGGCGGTATATCAATGCAGGAAATGATTATACCTTGCATTACACTACTACCAAAGACATAAGAACTCCAATCTTTTTTGTGTAATTTAGTGTTTTAGTGATTTTGTGGCAGGGTATTTGGGTTTTTAGTTGTTGGATTTAACTTTTAACTCTCAACTCTTAACTTGTCCATAAGGTGTCCATCCACGCAAGGATTTTATTTTTACTTTGACCACTTCACCTACTGATGCCACGCCATCAAGCACTACTATTTTATTTTGTCGTGTTCTTCCTCGTAATGTATTACCGTCTTTGCTTTTGCCAAGTACCAATACATCTTGCACCGTACCCACCAACTCGCACATCTTCTCATAGCTTATTTTATTTTGCATATTTATCAGTTCAGTAAGTCTATCTAACTTTTCTTTTTCTGCAACTTTTGGCTCCATAAAAGAGGCACGAGTTTTGGGACGCTCGGAATACTTGAACATATATGCCAAGTCAAATCTTATAAGTTTCACTAATTCAAGTGTTTCATTAAAGTCAGCATCAGTCTCACCAGGAAAGCCAACCATAATATCTGTGGTGATGGAAATGTTAGGGATATTATTTCTTGCCTTGTAAATCCAATCAATATACTGCTCTTTTGTGTACCCTCTATTCATTAGGGTCAGTATTTTATTTGCTCCCGATTGTAAAGGTAAATGCAGCCATTCGCATACACTTTGACAATTACTCATCACATCAATCAGTTCATTGGACATATTTTTGGGCTGCGAAGTGGTGAACTTTAGCCATAAATCCTTTCTATCTATAAGCCGTAAAAGATTAGGAAAGTTAATTTCCTTATCCTGATACTCATTCACCGATTGACCGAGCAGAGTTATTTCTTTTATTCCTTTTGCTATCAGGGATTCAATCTCTTTTAGAATATCTTGATGGGGTCTTGACCTTTTGGGGCCCCTCACATACGGGACAATGCAATAGGAGCAAAAATTACTACACCCACGCATAATCGCAACAAAGGCAGTTACTTTATTATCCAGTGTAGGTAGAATATCAGAATAAGAGTCTAAACTTTCATCTATCATTACTTCTTGTTTTTTGCTTTTTGTGGCTATAA
>JACQXS010000056.1 GCA_016208615.1 Candidatus Stahliibacteriota bacterium
TACCCGCCCCATCATTCATAAACACATAGACAGTATATAGTGAAGTATAGATATCCGGGTAGCCATCTTTATTAAAATCCGCTGTATATACACGCCAACCTTCATAGAGCGGTAAATCTATCATCGTCGGGGTAGCAAAAGTTCCATCCCCATTATTGCGGAAAATATAAATATCACCCTTATAGTAGCGAGTATTAACTGGAGTTTGCGGCCAATTGTTAACCGCTATGATATCTAAATCGCCATCCAATTCTATATCTGCTGATGAAACTCTATGATACCCGTAAGCGTTATTTATTAAGTGCCAGGGCCAGTTTTCTTGAGTTCCAATATTTTCATACCACCCTAATCCTACTCCATCAGTTGCAACTAAAACATCTATATCCCCATCCTGGTCAAGGTCGCATGGATAAACACAAGGCGAACATATTCCATTACGACTTGCCGGCCCTATTATCCTTTTAGAAAAATTGTATAATCCATCGTGCTTATACCAGACTACTTCTTGTCCCGTATGTGCCACAAGGTCAGTAATACCATCCTTATCTATATCTGCGGGCATCGTGCCTTGAACATGACAAGGAATATCAGAATTTTGCTCTACAATATGCCGTGTCCAATTACCATAATTCCAATGCGTGGCTTTAAGAGACACCTGACCCGGAGTAGCTATAGTTATACTATCCCCCGTATAATATTTTGTCCCCCATAAAGTTACCGGTCCCTGAATCCCCGCTCCACCCATCCAATCTGTCTGATACTTTATCCCACCTATTAAAAGAATTAATCCCCACATCTCTCCCTCCTTTTTTTAGCAAATCCTAAATCCCAATTCCTAAAAAGCTAATTCCTAAAAAGCTAAACCCTGCCTTATTTTATCACCTCCTCCTATTGGCTTATTTAATAATTGTCAACTTAGTTGAGACACTTTTCCCATCCGCCGTAAGACGAATAAAGTAAATACCTGTCCTTAAGTCAGATACAGTAGCACTATGCATACCCTTATCCAGATAGCCGTTGTAAATCTCCTTAACCTCTCTACCCGCTATATCATATACACATAAACTAATAGCCGAGCCAGATGGTAAATAATATCTAATCTGTTTATTATCTCTACTAATTGATAGTTGATAATTGTTAGTTGTAGGTGTATTCTCTTCTACTCCTACCGGTTCACAATCCAGGCACACTAAAAAGCAAGAATAATCAACCGCTACTATTTCAAGATAGCCATCAGCATCTACATCAGTAAGACACGCTTCATTTAACGATGGGTCAGGATATCCGGCACCAGTTACAGTATCACCCCAACTCCACTTTGACGCCCCTGTATGTTCAAAGAGTTGGATTTTACATCTATAATCCGGGTTTGAGGGTTGACCCGTGACTACAATTTCAAGCTCATCATCATTCTTATCCAAATTAGCTATCACAGGTGAGCCAAATAGATGTCGCGCCGGGGTTGACCATTCTACAAGATGAGTAGCTCCATTTATACAAATGAGATTAACCCCATTATGAATAACAATATCTATAGTTCCGTCGTTGGTAATATCAGCCAGCCCAGGAGAAGGTGGCCAGGTTATTGTGGTAGGTGTACCCGAAGTAAAATCTTCTGTCCATACTCCTACTGAGACATCAATAAATGGAGTAGAAGTACCACAATTATATGACCTTATCCTACCTGCTGTATAATTATAGACCGTAATTTCAAGCTCCGCATCACCATCTAAATTAGCCAATGCAGGAGTAGTAGCAGCAGTACCCATATTCCTACTCCACTTAGGAGCGCCGCCATTAAGCCCAAAAACATACAACATTGTCCCGGCTACTACTACTATTTCAGGATTACTATCATTATCCACATTTCCGAAAGAAGTCGCGTGAATAGGATTACCCACCGTATATGTCCAAATAGAATCGCCTGTTGTCGCATTTAAGCACCACAATTTGCCTCGATTATCTCCTACTATAATTCTACCACCCGTACCATACATCTCATCAAGTGCCAAAGGTGCGCAATATGATGAGCTATCTATGCTATTATTTGCCCATGCCCCTGTACCATTAGCCCCATTAAGAGCCCTAAACCTATAACTACTTTCTATTTCCTGCAAAAATACTTCCGGCTTATTATCACCTACTATGTCCATCAAGCAAGGCGTAGTGAATCTTGGACCCTCGCCACTATAATCTGATGCCCACATAACGCTACCATCATCACCATTATAAAGGTCAGCAGTAGGAAACCCCGTTCCATATGACCCTATAAGCACATCTTTATGGTTATCGCCAGCAAAATCAGCCGACACTGGACTGGTAAGGATAATATTATCTTCACTATTTTGAATTAGCAATGACCACTTCTCATATACAGAATCCCCAAAACAGCCAATCCCATCAATATAGCCCGTCCTCTGCTGATTTGCCCGGAAGGTATGCCAGCCATCTGGAATAGTAGCTGCTCCTATTAACCCCAAATATATTAACCACATAACACCTCCCTTTTTTTAAGAGACATTAGACTTTAGACCATAGACATTAGACTAAATCCCAATACTCAAAATCCCAAATCCCAATACTACCAAATCCAAAACAAATCCTCCCGCCACAGCCACCGCTGGAGCGGGACAAGCGGAATCCCGAAGAAAGCGGGACAATTCCTAAATCCTAAAAATCTAAAAACCTAATTCCTAAAAAGCTAAAAACCTAATTCCTAAAAAGCTAAATGTTATAGTGCCACAAACTTACCTGTTCTTGAAAAACTATTATTCTCTGCTTTGTAGAAGTAAGTGCCGGACTTCAGGTTGTTGAATTTAATTTCCTTAGTTTTAGGGGTAGCGGTTATTTTCTGCACTATTCTACCGGCGCAATCGTAGATAGTAATTGTTAAGTTGTCTTTCATATTTCCCGTCTTAAATGTTACGCTTCCCTTAGATGGAATTGGAAATACTGATGGTGAAAGCAGTCCGTGCCTATTTTCTTCTACACCTGCTCCCCCTTCTTCTATCCACTTTATTTGATTAGCAGGAAGAGCAAATAGTTTATCTATTATTCCCGAGGGCCAGGTAACGATTAAAGTATCTATAACAGCAGAAGTGCCTAATCCAAAATGTACTCTACGCATATTTTGAGTTTCGTGAGCACTACCAGCTTTTACCTCACGGATTTGCATTTTCCCGGCGGCAAATATTTTCACCCTCGCCCCTATGCCTTCGCGATTAGACTTTTTGCCTATAAGCTCTATTTCCAGCCAATTATGTGGTAAGCCACCATTATTTTTATACAAAAATGTATGATAAGTCGTTCCGCTGCCACTATACTTATTACCCCAAATATCCAGCCACCCATCATTATTATAATCACCCCAGGCAACACTTGGACAGTCATTTATAGAGATACCGGTCTGTGAAGTTATATCTGTAAAAGTACCATTCCCATTATTTCTAAATAAAACATTGTAAAACCCCTGATACCATTTACTTGCCAAAATATCCAAATCCCCATCATTATCATAATCTGCAAAACTCCCAGCTGCCCACTCGCTCTGTATATAAATCCCCGCTTGTGAAGTTGCATCTGTAAAAGTACCGTTGCCATTATTCTTATATAACCAAGGATACCCATGTATAGCTGGTGCAATTATATCCATCCACCCATCATTGTTATAGTCACCAAAATCTGCTCCTACTGTATGCCAAGCACCAGCAACCCCAGCTGACCCCGCTACATCAGTAAAAGTCCCATTACTATTATTTCTGTATAAGAAATTAGCTTGCAACCTATAATTTGAGACATAAATATCCGCATCCCCATCATTATCGTAGTCCCCCCAAACAACACCTCTGCCACAACTATAATCAATAGGAATAGCCGACCCCGCTACATTAGTGAAACTAAAATCACCATTATTCTTGTAAAGCCGATCCGGCTGACCTCCGAATTGAGTATTATCATAATTAGAAATATAAAAATCCACTAACCCATTAGTATCATAATCAGCGGATGCTACTGACATCAGTAAGTCTCTACTACCAACAGGAAGAAACTGGGTAGTATCCATCAATGTAAATGTCCCTCCATCATTCCGATATACTCTTATTCTTCCTGTTCCGCCCGAAACAAGCACAACATCCTGGTCATTATCATTATCCAAATCAACCCAATTACTTATTATAAAAGGTAGCATCCATGTTGAAGTAACCTGGGTAAATGTACCGTCTCCATTATTCTTGAAAAGATAACCCTCTCGCGTGAGAACTAAGTCATATAAAGAATCACCATTAAAATCAACAAAGTTCCAACCCTCAGTTTGATTGTTGTTTTCTTTATATACACCTGCTTCTGTTGTCACATTAGTAAAAGTTACATTTTGTATTATTATACTATCTGACCTCACCACAGCAGCATGCAAATAGTCAACTTTATCATCTGTCCAAGTTGTTCCATTTAAGCTCCATTTAGTAGGTACACTCATAACACTATCCAAAACCGAAGTCGGGTAAAGAGTATCCATTTCATAGTTGCCAACCCAAAAATTATCCGTAACACATAATGGCGGTACCACAGGATACCAGTTAAACTGAATCTGGTCCACATTAGTATTATTAGCGGTTACTCTTGCTTTATATAATACTGTCCCGGGATTCCCACCCGCATCACTCCATATAAATATACTACAGGGCTTTGAAGCACTAACATTACGAGATAAAACTCCATGTCCTATAGCAACTACCGTACAAGGAAAAGCTACCGATAGCATTGTAGCTTCATATTCAATCCGATACGGTGATGCCCATGTACTATAAGGACCTTCCCAAGTAGGATGCAATGTGTCTTCACCCTTATCTTTATTGAATTCAAGCGGGAATTTATTACCTATACCCTCTGGCAAAAGAATTGCCGTCCTCTCGCTTTGTGCTGTCGCATAACTTAACAGCAAACATACTGATATGATAAAATGTCTCATCTCTCCTCCTCCTTTTATATTGAAATCAAAAATCCAAAGTTCAAAATCCAAATTCCAAACAAATGTCTCCGCCATACAAAAGGTGGATCCCGATAGCTATCGGGAAAAGTCCAAATGTCAAAGAAACCTCTTCTCTTTTTATCATTTGGATTTTGGATTTCATTTTCAGCCGGAGGCTGATCCGCCTCTGGCGGAGAACTTTGAGCTTTGGCATTTGAACTTTCTTTATGACTTATAGCACTACAAATTTACCTTTACAAGCATCAGTTCTATTCTCAATTCTGTAGAAGTATATGCCGGTTTTCAATTCGCTTAATTTAACTTCATTCGTCCCGGGAGTAGCGGTTATTGAGCGCACAATTCTGCCTGTGCAATCATAGATGGTGATGTTAGTATTACCTTTAATATTACCAAGATTAAACATCACACTTCCCATAGATGGACTTGGAAATACTGTTGGCACAAAATAGCCCTGCTTACTATTCTCTTCTTCCACATTTACGCAATCTCCATACCATTTTGTAGGTATGCCATTCACAATAGCCCATATCTTATAGTATCCTTGGGCAGGTGAACTTGGATGTATTATTGTCCCCGTGGCATTCCAATTATCTGAGTAAGGCATATACATTAAATCGCCTCCACCATTGCCTTGCCAATTGCCACCACCAGCTCTCACGAGCGACATAATAGGATGGTCCGAAGACACTATATGCGAATAGTTACCGCCATCCGCCTCTGATACTCCTCTAAATAAAGTACCCGCCACAGTCATTGGGTCAGAGATTGAAGTGACTGCTTTATGTGAAGTTATTGTTGATTGCCATGCCTGTTGATAGTCTAATCCTACATCATATTCTTGAATATTATTAAGATACCCACCATTATATCCGCCAATAGCTACTATGTATGGCTTATCTGATGGAATAAGCACTGATGCGTGATATGCTCTGCCTCCAAATGTAGTATGCACTTTCCAACTATGCCTACCCGTTCCCACATTTAACTCGGCTGCCGGGTCCCAAATCTCACAGTCCCCTATGTATGTACCATTATAACCTCCGGAAACAAATACTAACCCTGAATATAAAAGCGTTGCATTATGTGCATATCTCGCAACATTCAAATTACTTTCTACTTGCCAACTATTATTTGCAGGATTATAGACTTCACAACTCGCAGTCGCCGCTCCGCCTGTGGTGCGTCCTCCTATAACAAGTATTTTGCCATTTTGTAAAAGTATTGCCGTATGTAATGACCGAGCAGTATTCATTTGAGTTGTCTGGCTCCAGCTTGTGCCATTCCATATTTCACACGCCGCAGTAGGTACGCCGGCTGAAGTTTCACCCCCTATAACCATTACTCTGCCGTCAAACAATAAAACCGCACAATGCCGCGCACGAGCAGTGTTCATATTCCCCGTACCTGCCCAGGATGTGCCATTATAAATTTCACAACTGCCTAAATATCCACCACCTTCGCCACCAGTCACAAGTATTCTACTGTCTTTAAGTAGTGTTGCCGTTTGGTCAAACCTTGCCGTCCCTAATGTGGCTGCTGGACTCCATTGTTCTGTTCCCATATTAAACAATTCACAACTCGCTGTTGCCGCTCCACCCGTAATTTTGCCACCTGTAACAAATACATTTGTAGAAGGCAATAATGTAGCCGTATGATAAGCACGAGCAGTATTTAGGAGCCCGGTATTTGAACTCTCATAGCTCCTATAATTGTATAGTTCGCAAGTCCTTGTAACTCCGCTTGAAGTTTCGCCACCCACAACAAGCACAGTAGTACTGCAATTAGTGGTATGAATAATGGGTAAGATAGTTACTGTATGTGCTCGCCGTGCCTGGAGTAATGTAGTTCTGTCTATCCATCTCCCAATAGAGGGGTCGTAAATTTCGCACTCTTTGCTCATAGTCCAATCATCTACAACCGTTCCTATGGCTAACACTTTACCCGTGTACAAAATGCCGAGGTTAAAATGATTCTTAGGATACATAGTTGTATCTGTTTCTTGCCAAGTATTATTGTTGGGGTCAAAGAGTTCACACTTTTTATGTGACCCTGCTCCTCTACCACCAACTATCAATGGTTTGCCATTGGGAAGTAACACCATTCCCGGCGTTTTATGTGAATAATTCATAGCACCTGTTATCGCCCATGTGCCAGCTCCTATATTATACAATTCACAAGTAGTAGTCCCATCTTGTGACCCTGCGGCTAAGACTTTATTCCATGGAGCGGGAAGCAAAACCATCACTTGTTTATATCTGTTATTATTAAATGGCCCCGTATAACTCCATGTATTATTAGTTGGGTCAAATATTTCGCATTGTGTTCCATTATTTATCCCACCTGCCAAAAGTACCTTCCCATCAGGTAATAATACTTCTGCGGATGCTTGTTTGCGCGCCCCATTAGGACCATTAATAGTTTCTAAACTATTGTTCCAACAATTATATAGTCTCGCAGCACTGCCAGTATATACCATAAGCGCCTTCTGATTGTTAAGTAATGTAGCACAACATCTTGGCCACCAGTAGCTTGGAGCACTGAATGCTACTTGCCAAGTACTATTCTGTGGGTTATATAAGTCATAATAGTTATTACCCGCCCAAGTAATTACTTTTCCATTAGGTAATAATAGCGCCATAGGATGGTCACCACTATCAGGGCTTACTTCTTGTGTCCATATTCCCGTAGAGGGGTCAAAAACCTCATACTTAGTAGGATACCCAAGTGGAGAAGGAAGATACCCACCAAACAACAATATTCTACCCTCTGTGAACATTGCACTTGCAAATCCCTGCCTGATATCATTTATATCTCCGGTCCTGCTCCACCTATAACCCTCTGCCACGCTGCCCAAAAACATCGCACCCACCAACGCAAAATATATCCTCTTACTCATCTCACACCTCCCTTTTATCTAAATTAGTTAGATACATACTCTAAATTATAGCACTACAAATTTACCTTTTTCAGTAGAGATATTATTCTCAATTCTGTAGAAGTATATACCGGTTTTAAGTCCACTTAACTTAACTTCATTCGTCCCGGGAATGGTGGTTATTGAGCGCACAATTCTACCCGCACAATCATAGATAGTAATGTTCGTATTAACTTTAACATTGCCCAGTTTGAACATCACGCTCCCCATAGATGGGTTAGGAAATACAGATGGCATAAAATAGCCCTGCTTACCATTTTCTTCTACATCTACACATTCTTTATACCACTTACAGGGAATACCATTGACTATTGACCACAACTTATAATAACCCTGAATATTTGATATTGTCGGAGTTACATTTGTATGTGTTTCACTCCATGAAGTGCTATGTGGGGTATGCATAATTTCTCCACCACCATTACTTTGCCAATTTCCGCTCCCCACTCGCACAAGAGATATTATTGGATGGTCATTAGAAGATATATGACAGTAATTGCCTCCGTCTGCCTCAGTTGCATCTCTAAAAAGTTCTCCCGTTATATTCATAGTCGGGAAAATAAAACCTATTGATGGACGATTCGTAATCACTGATTGCCATTCCTCTCTATAGTCAAGCCCAACATCATACTTTTGTATAGCAGTAGGATAACTGCCATTATATCCGGTCATCATATAGACATATGGCTTTATACTTGGAATAAGCACAGAACCTTGATACCCTCTTCCATTTCCCATAGAGGCTGTTACTTTCCACCTGTGTCTGCCGGTCCCAATGTCTAACTCTGCAGCCGGGTCCCAAATTTCACAAGAATTGAAATAATTACTACCATCAGTTCCACCAGTTACCAGTACAAGCCCGGAATAAAGCAAAATAGTATTATGTGCATACCTTGCAGTAGTCAAGTTTCCCTCTGTTGCCCAGTTATTTGCTGCCGGGTCATAAGTTTCACAAGTATTCAATGGTGAACTAGCTGTACCTTTGCCACCCACTACCAAGACCTTCCCGGATTGCAAGAGTGTTGCGGTATGCAAACTCCTTGCACTACTTAATGATGCAGCGCCTGACCAACTTGTACCATTCCATATTTCACACGCCGCAGTAGGTACGCCGGCTGAAGTTTCACCCCCTATAACCATAACCCTGCCATCCAACAATAAAACTGCACTATGTCTGGCACGAACAGTTGCCATAGCTCCTGTTGAAGTCCAGCTTCCATTGTTATATATCTCACAACCATTAAGATATCCAACTCCTTCTCCGCCCGTAACAAGTATTCCTCCATTTGCTAATAAAGTAGCACTATGGTCAAATCTTGCATTTGCCATATCTCCTTTTGGGATCCAAGTCTGGCTTGCTATATCAAAGAGTTCAGAAGAATTGATTGCACTTCCATTCGTCCCGCCAGTAACTAATACTTCACCATCAGCTGAAGCCAATAAAGTTGCAGTATGCCTACTACGGGCAATACCTAATGTACCGGTGAGACTGACAGAGTTAGCCCTATAATTATACAACTCACAGGAATTAAGTGCTCCACCAATGTTTTCTCCACCAGATATAAGGATATTGGTAGAACAATTCTCTGTATGCATGATAGGTAAAGCGGTTAAAGTAGCATAGCGTCTACCTGTGATTAAGTTTGCTGGTTCTGTCTCCCATACTCCATTTGATGGGTCATAAATTTCACAAGTCATTTGCCCGGAACCATTTTGTGAACCTCCTGTTAATACCTTGCCAGTCTGCAAAACAACGGATGCATGATGATATCGCCCATATTCCATAGTATCAGTAAGAGCCCAGTTACTTGTTGCAGGGTCAAAGAGCTCGCAACTCTCGTTATTACTTCCACCTATTATCAATGCTTTACCTGAAGGAAGCAATGACATTGCCGCAACTTCACGAGAACAAACTAAAGTATCTGTGAACACCCAGGCATCTGCGGATATGCTGTAAAGTTCACAAACTCTTTCAGTCAATCCCCCAGCGATTAAAACTTTATCCTCCCATGGTGGCCGGAACAATATTCCTACATGTGAATCTCTACCAATTTGTAAATTACCAGCATTACGCCATTGTCCAGCAAGACTATAAATTTCACAAGTCCGAGAACCTCCGGATAATGTAAAATTACCCGTTATAAGCACCTCTCCGTTCGGGAGCATTATCTCTATTGCCTTATTATGTGTTATATTTGTATTGTCAGTAACTATAATTTGGTCGTTTGCAAAATTATATATCTTGCAATTTGTGCCCCCAGCATTGTCTATACAAAGTACCTTCCCGTCCCTCAGTAATGTGGCAGAAAACCTTTGGGACCAGGAAAACAAAGCCCCAGAAGCTGCCCAACTGTTCATCCCAGGGTCATAAAGATAAGCACTATTATCTACACACAAGACCTTACCATTATAAAGAAGCATAGCCATGGTATGGTCAATACTAATCGGAAGCGGGGTAGTTATCCA
>JACQXS010000033.1 GCA_016208615.1 Candidatus Stahliibacteriota bacterium
TGCTTCTAATGGAAATGAAATGTGGACCCGTGTGTATGATGGGCCGGCAAAAGATTTTGATTGTCCATATGATATACAAGTGGATAAGAATTTTAATGTCTATGTAATTGGTGAAAGTTATGGGGGGGATGATACTTTTGAGGATATAGTCACCATTAAATATGACCAGAATGGAAATGAGGTATGGGTTGAAAGATATGATGGACCTGACCATGATTATGAGTATCCTACAAGACTCGTTGTAGATGATAATTTCAATGTCTATGTAACTGGGCTTATATATTGTCTTGATACAGATGAGGATATGGTAACAATTAAATATGCCCAATCTGATGAGTTGCGTAAGTACCAGGAAAGGATGCAAGCAATTGAGGCCGCAAGGCTTGCCGCTGAACAGGCAGCCCAAAAGCCAAAAAGAAATAAATTTTTGTCCATTTTTAGGAGAGGGGAATAAAGGATGGTAAAAATTAGATTATTCCGTATGGGAAAGAGAGGGGCGCCATTTTATAGAATTGTAGTGGCGGATGTAAGAGTACCCAGAAATGGTAAGTATATAGAGAAATTGGGTTGGTATGACCCGCGGGGAAAGGAGTTACAATTGGACCTTGGCAAGGCAAAGGAGTGGATGAAAAAAGGAGCACAACCCACTTCGACGGTTACTAAGTTGATGAAACGCAAAGAGGAGGAATAAGATGAGAGACCTTATTGAACAAATTGCTAAGAGTCTTGTGGACTCGCCAGATAATGTTAAAGTATCAGAGATAGATGGAGAAAGAACAGTAGTTTATGAGCTTAGGGTAGCGAAGGAAGATTTGGGCAAGGTTATTGGTAAGGAAGGTAGAACAGCAAGGGCAATGCGAACTATATTAACTGCCGCTTCTATGAAGGTAGGTAAGAGGGCAGTACTTGAGATTCTTGAATAATGTTAGTTGATATTTTTACCATTTTCCCCAAAATGTTTGATAGTCCCTTTTCTTGTGGAGTAATAAAAATTGCCAAAGAAAAGGGAGTGGCTGACATAAGGATATGGGACTTGAGAGACTTTACTGATGACCCACATCATAAAGTAGATGATTATCCGTATGGGGGTGGTCCCGGAATGGTTCTTATGGCAGAACCTATCTTCAAGGGGGTTAGGTCAGTTAAGAATGATAGTGCCAAGGTAATACTTCTTTCCCCGCAAGGAAAACGATATACACAGAGTGAAGCACAGAAATTAGCTACCGAGTCGCACCTTATATTGATTTGTGGCAGATACCAAGGAGTAGATGAGAGAGTGGAAGAGGGGCTTGTGGATATGGAGCGTTCTATTGGAGACTATGTGCTGGCAGGCGGTGAGTTAGCAAGTATGGTAATTATAGAATCGATTGCAAGACTTTTGCCAGGGGTAGTAGGGAATTTTGAGTCCATATATTCGGATTCAGTTGACTATTTTGACCCCCCATTATACACAAGACCGAGAGAGATTGATGGAATGAGTGTTCCCGAAACTTTGCTTTCCGGGAACCATAAGAAAATCAAAGAATGGTGTGATGGGAGAAGAGAGAAATGGGAATAATAGATAACTCTTTACAAGAGAAGAAGATGCCTGATTTTAAGCCAGGTGATAGAGTGAGAATCTTGACTAAATTCAAGGAAGGCGAAGAAATAAGGAAACATAGATTTGAGGGTATAGTTATAGGTCGCAGAGGTCAAGGAACAGGAGAAACCTTTACAGTAAGAAAAGTAACCGCAGGCTGCGGAGTAGAGCATATATTTCCTACGCTTTCGCCTACTATTGAAAAAATGGAAGTGTTAAAAAAAGGTAAAGTAAAACGCGCTAAACTCTATTACCTCAGGAAACAAAAATGAATAAGGTCGAGCTTGGGGCAGATGGCGAGACTCAAGCAGTTACTTATTTGAAAAATGCAGGTTATGTAATAATTGAGAGAAATTACAGGTTCGGATACGGACATGGGAAAAATGAAATCGATATTATCTGTGAAAAAGGCGGAGTAGTTGTATTTGTAGAAGTTAAAAAACGGCTCTCTAATTCATTCGGCACCCCCTTGGAAGCAATAGATTCCAATAAAATTAAAAGTATTGCAAAAGTGGCTGAACAATATCTATCTATGCGTGGACTTTTAGATAAATGCAAGGCAAGGTTTGATGTCATAGGAATTCAAGAAAATAAATTGGAACATATAGAAAACGCATTTTAGAGAATAAGGAGGAGAAATGAGAAAATGGTATTATTACATAGTTATTATTTTGGTCATCGGAGTAGTATCAAATGCAGATGCATTTGTTAGCTTTGGGTTGAAAGGCGGATATGTCTATGAAAGCATTACAGCTAAAAAAGTGCATATAATAAATAAGACAACGACTCAAAGTGGTACATGGACTACGGATACTACTTATACACCCACGGACGAAGAGGCAGAAACATATTCTCCAAAAGGATTTGGGGGTGAATTATTGATGGAAGTAGTATTTCCGATTATACCCATTGGAATGGAGTTAGGCATAGGCTCATATACTACAAGTTATGAAAATATTATTAATTCTACTAAATATACCTATACCATAAACTCTATAAAAGCGTCAGGGGTCGGAAAATATATTGTCAAAGGCATTCCGATGATTTCACCATGGATAGGTATAGGACCATTTATTGGATTAGATGTGCACAAGAGTAAAATAGAGGACTTGAATATTACTTTTGAGGGCGAAAGAGTAGTTAATTGGGGTATTCTTAGTGGGTTAGGTGCTAATATTGGTATCACGCCTAAACTTGCTTTGAGTACAGGAGTTTTATTTAATTATTTCATAGTCTCTAATGGCAAAGCTACGGCTAAATATACAATTTTTAATACAACTTACGAAACTACATCCGAGATTAAATACTCACAGTGGAATACTAACTTTTTAGTTGGACTAACCTATAAGATAATGTAGCGTTCCAATTTTGCAATTTACAATAAAAATGGGGGGAGGTAAAGATGAGGAAATTAATACTTTTATGTATTATTATTAGTTCTAAATTATGGGCTTCTCCAATTATAGGACCTTGTGCTACTCCACTAACGAGGCAAACTTTTAAGCTCACCTCTCACACTATGTATATGAATTTTACGGAAAAATGGTCTGACATAGATACTGTTTGGTATAGTTTGGGTAAAGATTCATCCTATATGGCTATTTTATCATTGTGGGAGCTGTATTATGGGTTTGAAAATATATTTACTATAAGAATGTCTATGCCACTTAATTATCAGCAGAAAAAGATAGGTGAAAAAGAAACAATAGTTGGTGTAGGTGATATGGTTGTAGATGCAAAATATTGTATCTTTAGTCCGGTGGCTCGGGAATTAACATACGCTGGTAAAGTATATCCTGAATTCTCTGCAATTGGTAGTGTCCGATTACCTACTGGTGGAAAGAAAGATACTCCACCACCTGTTGCGCGGTGGCTTGGTAAAGGGTCAGCAGATCTTGGGATTGCGGGACTTGTAAGAGTTGGCAATGGCATTGGGGCAGTGCATGGAATGATAGGATATTGGTATAATGGGTTATTAGGAGAAGATAGAGAGGATGAAATATGCTATAACTTTACTATTGAAGGTCCCAAAATATTTAATATAGTATTACTTGCAGAAATAGATGGCTCTAAAATAGGCCGATACCATTATTTATGTCAGGTATGCCCCGGTATACAGTACATAATAACCTACGGTAGAGGGACAAGGATTGAGCATAAAGTAGAACATGCAATAAACATTGAAGCTTCTTTCCCTATTCCCGTAGAAGCGGAAGGTGGATATAAGTATAAGTTTGCCCCATACACAGGAATAACTTGGACTTTTTAACTTAATATGTTTATCCGCTTCACTCAATTTTGCTTGACAAAATGAAAAATATAATTAAATATCGGAGTGTAAAAGATGGCTAATGAAAGAATAACAGAAGATATTGTAAGAAAACATTTTAATTCTTACTTTGGTGAATGCACAATAGAAGAACAAAAATCCTCAAACCCAAAGATTGACAAACTGCTGAAAAACGCCTCTAAGAAAGGGGGCGGAAAGGGATATCCTGAATTTATTATTTCACCCAAAAACAATCCTGATTTCATTATAGTAGTTGAATGTAAGGCAGATATTGCTAAACACCAAAGTCCTACATTAGACAAATATGACGAATATGCAGTGGACGGAGCGGTATTATATGCCTCTTTTCTTTCTAAAGAATATGATGTATTGGCAATTGGCGTAAGTGGACAAAACTTACAAGAGCTTAAAGTATCACACTATCTATACTTAAAAGGAGAGAAGAAAGAAGTCTCAAAATTCAGGAATAAGTTATTGGATATTGAAAGTTATATCAACGGTTATTTAAAAAGCCCTGAAAAATTCAGACAGGACTATGATACACTTCTTGATTTTTCAAGAGAGTTGAATGAGGAATTACATCATCATAAAATATTAGAAAGCCACCGGAGTTTGCTGATTAGCAGTATCCTTATAGCATTAGAGGATAAGGCATTTCGTAAGGCATACACAGAATATGAAAAATCAGAGGAACTTGCTAAATTTTTAGTTGATACTATTTCAAATGTATTACGCAAGGCAAACTTACTTGAGAAAAACTTAAAAAATCTTAATATTCAATTTAATTTTATCTGTACCGATACATCACTATCAACCAAGCAAGGTGTATTACGAAACTTGATAGACAGCATTGATAAACATATAAACACCTTCATAAGAACACACGAATATTATGATGTATTAGGGCAGTTATACATTGAATTTTTACAATATGCCAACAGTGATAAGGGATTAGGTATTGTTCTTACTCCACCTCATATAACAGAATTATTTGCTGAATTGGCAAGGGCAAATAAGAACAGCATCGCATATGATAATTGTGTTGGTACTGGAGGATTTTTAATAAGTGCAATGAAAAGAATGATAGAAGAGGCAAAAGATGACCAAGAAAAAATTAAGGAAATAAAAAACAATCAACTATTCGGTGTGGAATATCAATCTCATATTTTCGCTTTAGCAATCTCAAATATGTACATTCATCAAGACGGCAAAACAAACATAATCAATGCCAGTTGCTTTGATGATGAAGTTATTAGGGAGATTAAATCAAAGAAACCAACCGTTGGATTTTTAAATCCACCATATAAAGCGGATAAGAAAAAAGATACAGATGAACTTGAATTTGTTTTGAATAATTTAGAATGTTTGGTTGAAAGTGGAATTTGTATAGCAATAGTACCTATGCAATGTGCTTTGGCTCAAAAAGGAAAAATATATGAACTAAAAAAACGACTTTTGCAGAAACATACATTAGAAGCAGTTTTATCTATGCCCAATGAATTGTTTTTTAATTCTAATGTAGGGGTGATTACCTGTGTAATGATATTTACTGCACATAAGCCACATCCACCAAATAAAGAAACATATTTTGGTTATTATAAAGATGATGGATTTGTAAAACGAAAAGATAAAGGCAGGATAGATATTTTTAGTAAATGGGAGAGCATTAAGGCAGAATGGGTATCGTTTTATATTAACAAGAAAGCAAAAGAGGGATTTAGCGTAAATAAAATTGTTACTGCTAATGATGAATGGTGCGCAGAAGCATATATGGAAACAGTTTATGAAAAACTTGAAAATTCAACTTTTGAAGAAACCATCTTAAACTATGCTTCATTCCTTTTTCAAAACAAGTTGAGCTTTGAGGTTTCCCAAAAATCCCTTAATGAAAAGCAACTATTTTTGAATATTAATAGCTGGAAATATTACAAATTAGTAGGATTATTTGAAATAACAGGTACTCAAACAACCTCTGTTTTAGAAGCAGAAGAACATGAAAGGGGAAAATATCCATACATAACTTCGCAGGTTACCAATAATGGAGCAAGAGGATTTTATGATTTTTATACTGAAGAAGGAAACGTGTTAACAGTTGAGAACGCATTTACGGCTCATTGCAATTATCAACCGGTAGAGTTTTCGACAAATGGCCACGTTGAAAAACTTATTCCTAAATTTAAAATGAATAAATATGTTGCTTTATTTTTGACTACGGTAATTAATTTAGAGCAATATAGATATAACTATGGTAGAGAGTGTGGACTGGGAAGACTCGAAAAATCACAGATAAAATTGCCGACAAAAAACGGAGAACCAGATTTTGAATTTATGGAGAATTATATTAAATCATTGCCCTATTCAAGTTCAATATAGAGACTATCCCGAAAAGGAAAATGACACCAAAAGTAATTGGAATGAGTAAAGTAGATAGGTATAACCCAATTTAACTATGTGTAAGTTATTTGTATTTATATTTGTGAGCTTTTTTGCTACATCAGGAGTTGGGAAAATGGTAAGTGTTGACCCTAAAATAAGGAAATCTATTCTTGATACTCTGACCGTAGATGGCTCTGAAATAGCAACTATTACTATATCTAATGGCGATAAGATTTACATAAAGTTTTTCTCTGATGATGCACCCAATACTGTAAAAAACTTTATCCTACTCGCCAATATTAGTTTTTTTGATAGTTTAACTTTTCATCGCGTAGTTAAGAATTTTGTTGTACAGGGTGGCGACCCACTTGGCAATGGGATGGGCGGACCGGGTTATACTATAGAGGCTGAATTTAATGACCAGCGTCACCTTTTAGGAACAGTGGCAATGGCAAGGAGTCAGGACCCTAATTCAGCGGGTAGTCAGTTTTATATTTGCCTTGCTCCACAGCCGGGACTTAATAAACAATATACTGTATTCGGACAAGTAATTAAAGGAATGGAAGTAATAAATCAAATTAAACAAGGCGATATAATGCAAAGCGTAAAGATAGAAAGATTGAGCTATGATAAACTTTGTCTATTAAGCAAAGGAACTGAGGAAAGTCAAATTTATGCACCTCCTACTCCTATAAGTATAACGCTTCCTGATTATCCCAAAGAATTAGTGGAAAAAAGGATTGAAGGAATTGTACACTTGCGTATTTTAGTAGAGAAAAATGGTGAAGTAACCGCAAGTAGAATAATAAAATCAGAAATAGGCATACTTAATGAAGAGACATTAGGTAAAATAGTAAAGAACTGGGTATTTATACCTGCAAAAATTAGTGGCATAGGGGTAGTGGATTGGATAAATGTAGTTATTGAGTTTAAGATTAAAAATAGATATGAAGCAGAGGTTAGGGCATTGGGAGAAATAAAGACTTTGAAGTTAAGATAGGAGAGGATATGAGAGAAGTAAATGTGCAAAAGATTGTGGATGTAGTGAGCCACCTTTGTATGGCGGCAAATTACAATCTGCCGGACGATGTGTTAGAGGGAATAAAAAGAGCAAAAGAAAATGAGACTTCTGCAACCGGTAGAGCCATATTGGATGAGATACGGTTTTTTTTGTAGAACTGGGTCAAGAAGTGCATATTGTTGGTGGAAACTTTACGGAGGCAATAAATGAGGGAGTAAGAAAAGGATATAAAGATGGGTATTTGAGAAAATCTATTGTTTCTGACCCTGTCCTTTCACGCATAAATACAAAAGATAATACGCCGGCTATTATTTATACTGATATTGTGCCAGGGGATAAGATAAAGATTACTTTTTGTCCTAAGGGTGGTGGGGCGGAAAATATGTCCGAAGTTCGTATGCTTACAGCGGCTCACGGAATAGAAGGGGTAAAAAAAGTTGTGCTTGAACGAGTGGAAAAGTCAGGCGGTAACCCTTGTCCACCTGTAGTTGTAGGAGTTGGCATAGGCGGGACATTTGAAAAATGTGCCATGTTGGCAAAAAAGGCACTGCTGCGCGAACCTTTGGGAGCAGCTCATCCCGATGCAAGATTTGCAAAATGCGAACAAGAATTGTTGGAGGCAATAAATAATTTAGGTATTGGACCTATGGGACTTGGGGGACGGACAACTGCTTTGGCGGTTCATATAGAAACATATCCCTGCCATATAGCGACAATGCCAGTCGCTATAAATATAAATTGTCATGTTGCCAGACATAAAAGTACAGTAATATAGAACAAACCTGTCAATAATTCTATCCCGAGGGTGCAGAAAAAGTCATAAGTCATCGTAAACTGTCATTCTAAACGAAGTGAAGAATCTAATAAAATCAACGAATTATAAGACTCTTCGCTTCGCTCAGGGTGACAAAAAGGGCGTTTTTCAGCACCCTCCATCTTAATGATTACAATTAAATCGCCAAGAGAAATTGAACTTATGCGAGAGGCAGGCAAAATAGTTGGTGATTTGCTTTCCTCATTTCATTCTTTGATAAAACCCGGCATTACTACTATTGAATTGGATTAGTTTGCGGAAGAGTTTATCATTAACCGAAAGGCAAAACCAGCATTTAAGGGTTATGTATCTCACTTTAAGAAAAATTATCCCGCTTCTCTTTGTACATCTGTCAACGAATCTGTTGTACACGAAATACCATCTAATAGAGTGATGAGAGAAGGGGATATTGTTTCCATAGATGTCGGGGTAGTTTGTAATGGGTATTATGGAGATGGAGCTTATACTTTTGCAGTCGGAGAGATTAGTATAGAGAAAAAGCAACTACTTAAAGTAACATTGGCAGCTCTTTGTAAGGGGATAGAGAAAGCAGTTCCTGGCAATTATTTATCTGATATATCTAATGCTATCCAACAATATGTTGAGTCACAAGGGCTCACCGTAGTGCGTGAATTTACAGGACACGGCATAGGGACTTTCTTACACGAAGACCCGCCAATTCCAAACTTCGGCTCCCCTCACAAAGGACCGGAACTTAAAACAGGTATGACATTAGCTATTGAGCCGATGGTAAATTCGGGTACCCACAAAGTAAAAATATTGCGTGATGGCTGGTGTGCAGTAACTTGTGACGGCAAGCCATCAGCCCATTTTGAGCATACAGTTGCCATAACTGAAAATGAACCTCAAATATTGACACTACCAAGTGAGAACTGAGAGTGGAAAGCTTAAAAATCAGAGATAGACAATGAAAGCAATTACTATTCTAAAAGATGCATCTGGATTTGCTTTTGGGACTACTATTTCACGGGTGCTTGGCTTCATAAGAGAAATGATGTTCGCTTACTTATTCGGAGCAGGAATGATGATGGATGTTTTTAGAGTTGCATTTAGAATTCCTAATTTATTGAGGGACCTGTTAGCAGAAGGGACACTCACTCCGGCTTTCTTACCCATGTTTTCTGATTCCTATACTCAAAAAGGTAAAAAAGAGTCTGCTCAATTTATGAGCCAAATGATAGGAGCTATGCTCCTAATTACAGGTGGAATAACCATAATTGGCATAATATTTGCACCAATTTGGGTAAAGTTCATTAGCTTTGGCTTCACCCACACCCCTGAAAAATACTGGTTGACTGTCAAATTAACAAGAATTATGTTCCCTTTCCTTATATTTATAAGTATTGCGGCGCTAGTTATGGGAATAAATAATTTTTTTAATCACTTCTTTATAGCTGGGGCAGCACCTTCTGTTTTTAACATTGCTATTATTGGGTGCGGACTACTACTATCAAAGAAATTAGGCATTCAATCAATAGCTATTGGCGCACTTCTCGGAGGAGCGCTTCAGTTTATTTATCAATCGTCGTGGCTTCATAAAGATGGGTACACGACTATCCCTAAATTCAAATTTGATAAAGATATTAAAAGGGTATTCGCATTAATGCTTCCTATTTCACTTGGGTATGGGGCAGGAAAGATAAATGTAATAGTAAATACTCAGATAGCTTCTTTTTTGGGTCACGGTGTAATATCTTGGCTCAGCTATGCATTTGAGCTTATGTTTGTTCCTGTGGGAATTATTGGGGTTGCCCTTGAAAATGTCACTTTACCTTTTGTATCTAAAGAAATGTCTGCTAAGAATAAGGTTGAATTTAAAGATACTATGCGTATTTCGTTAGTATATGGAGCTTTGGCAAGTATAGTAGTAACTATTGGGATATGGGTATTTGCTACTCCAATATGTAGAATTATTTATCAACATGGAAGTTTTACAGCTCAAGATACTTTAGCCACCGCATCCGCCTTAAAATTTTATTGCATAGGCATACCGGGTTTAATTTTAACAAAAATTTTAGCTACTGGCTTTTATGCCCTAAAAGATACAAAAAAACCAATGATTGCCAGTTTTGTAGCAGTAGCAGTAAATGTAGTATTATCACTCACACTTGTGCGAGTTTTAAGTTTCAAAGGGATTGCACTCGCTGCTTCGCTTTCTAATCTTGTAAATACAATAATATTATGGATTTTATTAAAAAATAAAATTTTTACCTCTTGACAAGCTAAAAAAATAAATTATATTGTTTTTTAATAAGTTAATAACCTATAGATACTATGAATAAGATTTTTGTTAATAAGGAGGTGTGGGATGTGATGGAGAGGCAGGAACAGGTAATGGGTATAACGAACAATAGAGAAAAAGGAGGAGGTAGAAAGATGCAAAAAGCATTAACAACAATAGGAGTAGCATTACTCCTATTCGGGTGCCAAGGTCCCCAGATTCAGAAAGCAATTTTGGGACTAAGTGCAGATACGGATAGTGTGGCAGTAAAGATAGCGGCGGCAGAACCGATTCTTGGTGGAATTGCAGGTATAGATATGAGAGCAGCCGAGCCTAAGTTGAGCAAAGAGGCAAAAGATTCGCTATTAGCGAAAATTGGCGAGACTCAAGCTTTAATTGCAGCCACTATGGGGATTAGGACGAATCTTACGGTAATTAAGGATTCGCTTACAGTATTGGAAGAAAAGGCAAAAGGTAAGGCAAAAGAAGATGCGACAGCACTGAGCACAAAGTTAGATGAAGTTGCAGCTAAGTTAATGGGATTCGCAGAGGGTGGCAGGAAACTTGAAGAAATAAAGGTGAAGTTACAGAAAGTAGAAGAAAAACCAGTTAAAGGAAAGAAAGGAACAAAGACTGTTGCACCTAAGGGTAAAAAAGCAATAGTACCTGAGAAAAGATAAGCAAGGAGGAAAAGATGCGGAAACTTCTACTAATAGCTCCAATAGTTATTGCTCTGTGGATTGCTGGCTGCGATAATGGGACACCATCAGGTGCACCTGATGTAACATATGAGGTTAAGGCACCAGGGGATACGCTAATCTTGACTTGGACAGCACTAAGTGGAGTGGATGGTTATAATGTTTATGCAGATGGACAATCAACTGATCTGGGAAATGTTCTATCTACAAAGATTTCAGATGGTGCTGCGAGGGTTATAGAAGTCTGTGCCTATACGAATGATAAGGAAGGACCGAAATGGAGTAAAGATTTTAGTCCCGTGATTACAACGATTACTGTCTATGCGAATAGTGATTCAGTAGCCCATAAGAGTGCATTCGGATTTAATACAAGTGGCGATGCGATAACTTATTTTCTTGGTACCACAGCTGACCATAGTAAGTTTGACTTCTATATTGAAGATATTGCTGCACCGGCTAATAGTCTTACTTCGCCCAGTCAGGGTGGCTATAATACAAGATGGTCTGGTTCACATGAAGAGTCAGTAACTGATTTTGATGCTTTCGACCAATCAGCTGCACCTGGTAATTATGTCAGTCCCAAACAGTTAATAGATGGTGCTGTTTATTCTTTCTGGTTAGATAGAAATAATAGCGTGACTTGGGATAATAATGACCATTTTGGCAAGGCAAAAGTGCTTGCTATATCTGATAAAGAGGTTCAACTGAAGATAGCATTCCAAAAAGAAGGTGGTCTGAGGTGGGTTAAAACTCCATAACACGAAACTGAAGATAAATGATAAAGAAGGGGATGATATTATCATTCCCTTCTTTATTCTAAATCTTTATCTAATTTGAGAAACACGAAGAGTTGTTTAAAAAAGGATTATGGGTTATACTCTAATTGAAAAGCTAATCGCCAAAGCAAGTGGTAAAAAAGAGATTAAGAGTGGCGAAATTGTGTTTGTTAGTCCGCACCGCGTTTTGTCACACGATAATTCATCCGCTATATCTAAGACTTTTGCTTCTATGGGAGCAAAAAAAGTTTGGGATGCAAATAGAATATTTATTGCCTTAGACCATAATGTACCGCCACCAGATGAGCGTAAGGCACTCAATCATAAAGTTATACGGGAATTTGTAGCAGAGCAAGGGATAAAGTATTTCTATGACTGTGGCATCGGTATCTGTCATCAGGTGTTGCCTGAATATGGACATACATTGCCTGGGACTATTATTTTAGGCTCTGATTCGCATACAACGACACACGGAGCATTTGGGGCAGCTGGCATAGCTATTGGCAGGACCGAGACTGCCAGTGTTTGGGCGATTGGAGAGACTTGGCTTATGGTACCACAGACTATTAAAATAAATTTGCACGGCAGATTGAAAAAAGGAGTATCTGCCAAAGATATTATTCTTTATATTATCGGGCAATTAGGTGCTGATGGGGCAGATTATCAGGCAGTAGAGTTTTATGACTATTTAGAGCCCCATCTATCTATCAGTGGACGGATGACTATTTGCAATATGGCGGCTGAAATGGGGGCTAAGACGGCTATTTTCCCGTATGATGAAATAACAGGAGAGTGGTTAAGAAATAGAGTTAAAGAGCCGTATGAATCTATAAAAGCTGACCCTGATGCTGAATATGAAAGAGTAATTGAGTATGATTTAACTCACCTTTTTCCCCAAGTAGCGTGTCCGCATAAAGTGGATAATGTTAAGCCAGTAAAAGAATTGGCAGAGATAAAAATAGATGTCGCTTTGTTGGGAACTTGCACCAATGGCAGATTAGATGACCTTGAAATTGCAGCTCATATCCTTCATAACAAAAAGATATCCCAAGGAGTTAGGTTGCTCGTTTATCCTGCCTCACAACAGGTGCTGTGCGAGGCAATAAGGGACGGGATTATAGAAAAAATAATATCAGCGGGCGGTGAAGTAGCTATCCCTTCTTGTGGCCCTTGTCTTGGGGCGTATGGAGGCATATTGGCACCGGGCGAGAAGTGTATTTCTACGGCTAATCGTAACTTTAAAGGCAGAATGGGATGTAAAGAAAATACGGAAATCTATTTGGCAAGCCCATCTACGGTTGCGGCTTCCGCCATAGCAGGATATATAACAACGGAGGCGTAAGGTGAAATTTGAGGGTAGGGTATGGATTTTTGAGGATGATGATATAAATACTGATTTAATCTTCCCTGGTAAATACACATATGAGCCTCTTAAATCAGAAGAAATGGCTAAATATGCTATGGAAGACTATAATCCTGATTTCGCTAAACAGGTCAAGAAAGGTGATATTATAGTGGCGGGCAAAAATTTTGGCTGTGGCTCATCAAGAGAACAGGCAGTAACCTGTTTAAAATATGCAGGTGTATCTGCAATTGTAGCTAAATCTTATGCCCGATTATTTTATAGAAATGCAATAAATTCAGCCATTCCGGCAATAAAATGTCCCGAAGCAGCGGAGACAGTATTTCAGAAAAAACCAATGAAAATAAGTATTGATTTGGCACAAGGTAAAATATTTGTTGAGGGTCAAGAATTTTTCTTCCTGCCATTAGATAAACAGGCAATACTTATTTTTGAAGCCGGCGGATTAGTGGAATATACGAAAAATAGACTAATTAGAGAAGGAGGGTAAAATGCGTAAAAGGTTATTTGTGTTAATGCTGGTAACGGCAATGAGTTCTACTTGCGTTTTGGCACAATGGGAGAGATGGAATCCATGGGTAACAGATATAGGGATTACTCCCTATACGGAATTCAATTATAGGTCTGCAAAATCTGAGAGTCTTGGCAATTATTACGAACTACACAAGACGGGATTAGATTTTATCTTAGGGATACAGATGGTTATTCCTCCAATTTATATGAGATATGGGTTTGGTAATCTTTACAACCTACTTATGACTCAAAATGATTCTACCTTTTGTCCCTTTTTTGCTGATTGGCGTGTAGGGGCACAGGTTACATATGAAGATATTACTACATACGACTTATCGTTATCATTTGTCAAAAGTTTTGCTGATGAAGATTTTATGGCACTGTTATTAGAAATTGGGTATGGTAGGATAATCACAAATTTTGTGCTTGGTGGACTTCAAGTGCTTGGGAATGTAGGAGTAGGTACACTTATGCGCAATGTTTCAGATACATTAGAAGAAGGAGGCGTAGCTTCCCGCAGTGATGGCGTGATAGACCTATCTTTGGGTGCATTTTGGCGGACACCTATTTTTTCGCCCTATCTATATGCAGGTATCTGTTATCCTTTTGCACAAGAGACTTTTGAGATTCAACCATTTATAGGTGCTGGATTGCAACTCCAATTCCCAAACTCAAGTATATATGCTATTCCTACTGTCGCCTATCCAAAGATTTTTAGTGGACCAAAAAAGAAAAAGAAATAATCTAATAGAATAGAAAGTCCAAAAGAAGCAATAAGAATTAAGGATTAAGAGAAAAGATAAGGGATAGAATAAGATGAGAAAATTAAGTATTGTTATCTTGGTAGTGGTATTATTTGTAGGTTGTGAGAAAAAAGCAGCAGAAGTTAATCCATTAGAGTTTGCCCTTAAAGACCTTCAGGGAAATGAATACACTTTAAGTAAGCTCAAGGGCAAAGTAGTCATCATAGATTTTTGGGCTACCTGGTGCCGTCCCTGTCAACAAACTATTCCTATATTTAATGCCCTTTATGATAAGTATAAAGACAAGGGAGTTTTAATATTGGGCATCGGACTGGATAAGGAAGAATCATTAAAACGCTTCACAGAGTATAATAAAATTTCCTACCCGGTGCTTATAGGGTCGCAAGAGATAGCCAAAACCTATAGCATTTCCGCTATTCCACACACTTTTATCATAGATAAGAAAGGTAAAGTAGCTTCACATCATATTGGGTTTCTTCCTGACCTCCAAACCTTGCTTGAAAAAGAAATAGAATCGCTTCTTTGAGTTTTTACTGCTTCAATTTCATAAGTATTTCAGAATATTTTCAGTCTTTATGCAAGATTTTTGCAAGAATTATTATTTTTTGCTTGACAAATGATTATTTTGTGAGTATTTGAATATTGAAGTCCGTAAAATGGGAAAAAGCATAAATAACTTAAAAAAGGGGATGTGTAAGATGAGTAAGAGGATATGTTTTGCGTTGGTGGGTGTGATGTTCTTGGGCAGCATAGTTGAGGCAGCAAGTAGGTGGAGTTGGACAGGTTTTTTGAGCATTTGTCGGCGAGGTTTTTCAAATGCAATGCTTACTGATGGTAGATTAATGGTAATGTCCGCTGAACTCACACCTGGTGATGACTCATTTGAAGTTTTTAACCCTGCTACAGGGGTATGGACGGGCGATAATTTGCCTCAAGGACAAGCAGAGCATCAGATGGGTATGTTGCTTCCCAATGGCCAAGTTTCATATTGGTGTGAGTCTACGGTTAGAATGTATCGTTATAACCCTATGACTAATTTATGGGATACAACAATTGCTAATATAAATTGGTATGACCGAGGTCCGGCTACACTATTAAAAAATGGGGAAATGCTGTTGATGTATGATCCAGGAGGGGCTTGCAAGTTATATAATTGTTGGACTGACCTAATTACACCTACGGGCTCATTAAATGATGCACGGTATAAGGGGGTAGAAGTATTACTTCCTGATGGTAATGTTTTAGCCGCGGGTGGTGAGTATACCTCGGACCCTATGGGGTCAGAATTATATAACCCTGTTTCGGGAAGTTGGACACGGACTCTTGGTCAATTAAATGAACCGCACTATTATACTGTGGCGGCACTTCTTCCAACAAGGAATAAGGTATTGATAGCTGGTGGTGGACCGGGTGGTTATTCGCGGACTGAGATATACACTATAGCCACCCAGAGATGGGATACAGCAGGCATAGATACTTTAAATACTCGTGAGCGTTCAGCCCCTGCGATGGTTATTTTGCCAAATGGCAAGCCAATGATAATGGGCGGTACTAATATTGGTAATGTTAATCACAAAAGGTCGTGTGAAATATATGATATTGATGCCCCTACTGCTGACCAATGGCAATATACGGACAGTATGCAAGTGCCGAGGAGTCATTTTACGGCATCAGTGTTAGTTACGGGTAAAATACTTGTAGCAGGAACATATTCAACTATACCTGCTCAGTTCCCTAAGAATAGTGCTGAAATATATGACCCTTCTAATCCGACTTGGGAGTTGAAGGCAAATCTAATAACTGCCCGAAAGTGTCATACTGTAACAGTGCTTCCTATTTATCATACTACTAATTGCAGTACTAATGTCCTTATAGTAGGTGGTGAAGATGCAAGTGGGACTGCGCTTAAGACTTGTGAATTGTATAATTATGGCGAGAATAACACTATAGCTACGGGAGACCTCAATGTGGCGAGAACTCACCATTGTGCGATGCTTTTTCCACCACCGGCAATGCAAGTTATAGCTATCGGCGGTAAGAATGCAGGTGGTGCTACTAATAGTTGTGAAATTTATGATGTAGTGAATGAGAATTGGGCTACGACAAATCCAATGGGTGCAGCAAGATTTGACCATAGTGCTACTTTATTAGGAGATGGCAATATTCTTGTGACTGGCGGAGAAGGTAGTGGTGGCACTATTTTGAACTCTGGTGAAGTTTATAGTGCGGGTATTTGGACTCCTACGACAAATATGACTACGGCGAGAACAGAACATAATGCGGTGATATTGCTTGATGGCAGAGTTATGGTTATCGGTGGTCGTAATACAGGCGGCACTACTAATAGTACTGAAATTTGGAACGGCACTACTTGGAGTACAGGACCATCATTAAATACAGGTAGATACTTACATACAGCCGTAGTATTACAATCGGGTAGGATATTAGTTATAGGTGGTAGAGGCAATAGTGGTGCAATTGCAAGTTGCGAAATATGGGATCCCGCAGGTGGTGGCTGGCAGTATGAAGGTAATTTATTAGCCGCAAGATATGCACATAATTCGACACTCCTTTATTCAGGTATGGTGGTGACAACTGGTGGAACAAATAATGGCACTAACTATTTGGGTGGTAGTGAAATATGGGACCCGGCAGCTGAAAGAGATACGCTTACCAATAGACATAATTGGAAAACGTCAGGTTTTGGTACTCCGAAGGGCTATCAGGCATCTGTACTTGTGCCGATAGTTAAGCCATACCTAATTTCAATAGGTGGCGGTACTGATGGTGGTGGTGTAATTAATAATATAGACCGCTGGGATGTGGGATTAGGGTATATTTCACCGTGGCAATCTACAATAAGTAGTCATCCGTCTGTGACACCGATTAGTTCACCAATGATAGTACAGGGTACTTTATTTAGAGGTGTATCGGAGGCAGATGGAGGGAATTATTGTCATATAGTTTCGTCTGACCATCCCGTAATGACTTTACTTAGAACGGGTGGTGGCAATTACCAGGGGAATGGTGGTGGTGATATTCTTTATATGCCGTTAAGCAATAATTGGAATGAAACACAAACAAATATCTATCCGCCTACTAATCTTAATGGATATTATAAAATATGGGCAGTAGTAAATGGCATACCTACAAAGTGGTATTGGGTATGTGCAGATGTGGAAGAGAATAGTAAGCAAGGCTCGTTTGTACCATCAGTATTTCCAAGTCCATCTATGGGGAGCGTGATGTTCAAAATAGGTAATGTTAAAGTCAATACGGACATCACTATTTATGATTGTGCGGGTAGAATAGTGCGCTCAATAACCGCTACACCCAGGACTAAAGAAATTAAGTTAAATGGATTAAAGACCGGTATATATTTCTACAGAATTGAGAATAATCTCTCTACGGGAAAAGGTAAGTTTGTAGTACTATAATAAGTTCGTAGAGGATATAATAAATTAGGGTAGTCCAAAAAACAGGGAGTGTAAGCTATCGAGGGGTACCAGTTAAGTAATTCTAACAGGGCTAAAATAGGATACACAAGTTCAATGACAAAGTGCAACGCTCTGACGATAATGATAGAAATAATGCTTTTTTAGGAGTTAAGCGATGGGAGTGAAGGCACGATTCTGGGGTTTGTAGATTGTGAAATAATAAAGGATTAGAATTATGTCCCACTCTCATATTAAAAAAGGAGGTTTAACAGTCATGGGAAAGAGTGTAGGGAGAATAGTTGTTATATGCGTAACAATCTTTATTGCTATGAGTGGGATAAACGCGGATAAAATTAAGGTGGGAAATCTCGACTACTACAAACAGAACATTATGCCCATAAACAAATTCATTTCCAAAGTTAGTGAGTTTTCTGTTAGACCTGATTCATTGCCTGCTTTTCCTGGGGCTCAAGGATATGGGATATATTCAACCATCGGGGGACGTTTGGGTCAGGTCATCCATGTCCGAAACTTAAACCCGAGCGGTCCGGGCAGTTTTGCATCCGCGTGCGCGACTCCTGGCCCAAGAATCGTTGTCTTTGACACCAGCGGAGTGATTCGGGACACAAGTACTACTTATTATAATATTGCGATAACTCATCCATATATTACGATTGCCGGTCAGACAGCGCCCGGCGCTGGAATTACCGTGGAAGGAGCTCTCTTGGGTTCTGGCATCAATGATGTAATCATTCGTTTTCTCCGCCTGCGTAATACTGCGGGTTTTAGTGGAGATGTTTTTGCTATCAACACCGATTGCTCTGATGTCATCGTTGACCATTCGAGTTTTTCGTGGACGGGGGACGAGACGATAGACATCACCAATTGCCACGATGCCACGGTTCAATGGTGCACATTGGAGGAGGCGGGGACCTATCATAATTTCGGACTATATTCAGGATATACGACAGCAGGCAATGCCTCTGTGCATCATAACTTATTTGCCCACCTTTCTATGCGCAATCCAATGGTCATCAAGGGTCCCGCGGATATTAGAAACAATGTTGTCTACAATATGGTTTATGGGTATTCTGGCCCGGCTGACGATAATCCTGGCGGTCCGGAGCCCAACCCTAACTACAACATCATTGGAAACTATTATAAACGTGGTCTAAACAGGATTGGCGAAAGCATTATGCCCTTTCACGACTTCCAGGACCCAGACACCATTACCTATCCCCTTTCAGGGCGATTCTACTTAAGCGACAATTTCGTAGATAATCTTGATACGATGATGTTTATTGAAAACCCCTGGCATCAGCTTCCATATTACTCTCCGAGTGGAAATGACATCACTGTTTCTGGTCTTGGAACCGAAGCCAGGAACAAACTGTCTTCTCCGGTTGCGACTCCCTTTGTAACTACTTATCCTGTGCTGGCTGCGTATGATACGGTTTTGAAATATGCTGGCTGTTTTCCACGCGACACCGTGACCCGGAGAATGATTAATGATACAAAAAACAGAACGGGAGTATATGGTATACAAAGGTCCAATTTGATGGCTGGACTGACGGTCCTCCCGCGTCTTCAGGATACCGATGACGATGGCATGCCAGATTCTTGGGAAGATAATAATGGACTTGATAAATATACTCCTGATAATAATACTATTATGGTAAGTGGATATACAGCAATAGAAGAATATATTAACTATATTGCCGACTCTTTAATAACCAGCGGAACATATGGTGTGACAACCAGTGATGAAAAAATCTGCGATTTGAATCAGCAGAATATCTATCCAAATCCTTGGAATGGAAATGGATATTTGCGGTTCAAGAGTATTGGACCAACAACAATTAAGGTCTTTAATGTTGCCGGCAAGAAGGTGTATGAGAAAAATATGGTTAGTCGTGATTATCACTGGGATGGCAGAGATAATAAAGGTAAAAAGATTGGCTCGGGAGTTTATTTCTATCGACTTTCAAATAAAAAAGAGAATGAAAGGCAAGGGAAAATAGTAGTGCTTAGATAATTGATGTTATCACAAGCTCAATTTTGATTTCAAGGTAAAAGGAGGGGACATGGTTAATTTAATATTTTTAAGTTTTTTATGCCAGCAATTGGACTGGCCAATGTATATGGGTAATCCTCAACTTACAGGTGTATTTCCATTAGGTACAGCAGCGGCATATGACATTCCACCAACCGTGAAATGGACCCGTAATATCCCTGTAGGAATGCGTAGTTCAGTTGCTATTGGCAATATAGACAGCGACGGAGAAATAGAGGTAGTCGTTGCTTCTACTAATGGTATTCTATATGTTTTGAAAGGCACGGATGGAACAAATGATTGGACTTATTCTGTGGGGTCAGAAATGTGGGGAGCACCAGCTATAGCTAATCTTGACGGTGACCCTGCCATTGAAATAGTTGTAGGAGCAGATGATGGGATTCTTCGTGTCTTAGATGGGATAACTCATGCTGTTGAGTGGTCAGCCCAATTAGATGGACCTGTCTATGGTTCTATTTGTATTAGCGATTTAGATAATAATGGGTCACAAGAAATAATAGTGGGAACAGGTGGTTCTACTGGCCGTCGTAGTCTGTGGGCTTATTATGGAAATGGTACACTCAAATGGTCCACTTCTTTAAATAGAGGAATGTATGCCACACCAAGCGTTAAAGACATTGATAAGGATGGACAAGTAGAAGTAGTTATGGGTACATATAATGGAGATTCGCTTTATTCTTTAAATGGTAATACTGGCAGTATTGAATGGGGATACTCTTCTGGGGGGACGCCCGCCTTTATTAGTGGTGCAACTCTTGGGGATGTAACTGGTGATGATACCGTAGATATTCTTATTGTCATAAAGGGTATCGAAACTCTTAGATGCTTAAATGGTATAACTCGTAGAGTTCAATGGGAATACAAGAAAAATGGATTTGCATTATCTGGCAATCCAGCAATTGGTAATGTAGATGCCAGTCCAGATATTGAAGTATTACTACCATTGAGTATTGGAGGAGGTATCGTATCTCCTATTCTTTCCATTATAGGTGGAAATGGCAGTATAAAACACGAATACCCCTTTGGAACTTCTCATTATTTATCATATGGGTCTCCTCTTTTAGTTGATGTGACGGATAATAATATTTTGGATATCGTTATTGGAACTCACTCCGGTACTGTACATGCAATACGAGGAACAGGAACTCTAATTTGGAATAACTATACCTTTAATACTGACCTTGAAGGAGCTGCTGCTGCGGGAGATATCGACAACGATGGTTGCTTAGATATTGTAGGTGGCGGATATAAATATGAAAGTTATCAAAGAGATAGTCTTTATGCTTTGGAATTCTCTTGTCCAGCAAAAGTTGAGGAAGAGAGTGAGAAGTGGGGACTGGGAGGGATAAATGTGTATCCTAATCCCGGTTTTGGAAGCGTGGCTATAAAGTTTGGCAATAAATCCGCTTCTCCTGTATGTGTGAAAATCTATGATTGCACAGGCAAAATTGTGCGCTCAATAACCGCTACACCCGGGA
>JACQXS010000007.1:0-11680 GCA_016208615.1 Candidatus Stahliibacteriota bacterium
AATTCTCCTTCTTTAAGGGCAGTGGGAACACCCCCCCGCCCTTAAAAACCCTACTCCCCCGATATGACAAATTCTCCTTCTTTAAGGGCAGTGGGAACATCTCGCTGTCAACCCCTACCTTTGAAAGAATAGCATCGCGAGCCCCGATGACAGCCGCTTTTAGTTCAAGCGAATCTATCATAGTCTCTATCATAATGACATCGGCGTGTGTTAGATAAGAAGCTTGTTCCTTGAATATTTCGTATGCCTCAGTGAAAGTGAGTTCACCAAATGGCTTTAGAAACTTGCCTGTCGGTCCTATGGAAGCGGCAACTATAGTTGACTCATTAGAGGCGGAGCGTGCAATTTCAATCGCCTTTTGATTTATAGTTTGGATATCTTTTTCTAATCCATATTCTTTAAGTTTAATCCTATTGCCACCAAAAGTATTAGTCGTAATAATTTGTGCCCCTGCACCTATATATGCTTTGTGAATAGCTTTTATTTTATCAGGAGAGGAAAGATTCCATATTTCAGGTGGTGTGCCAGGTGGTAGCCCTGCTGCCTGTAGCATAGTACCCATCCCACCATCACAGACTACTATTTCTTGGGCTAATTTATTAAATAAATTCATAACAAATCAAAGGTCCCAAGTTCAAATATCAAAATCCAAATGTCAAATGAAATCAAAAGTTCAAATGTCAAAGACTAAAACTCAAAACCTCATATTAAATATCAAATATTAAGAGCAGATGGGAACTTTTCTCCTGATAAATCGGAATTTCTACTTCGTTCCAATCTGCCCTTAAAAATCTTATTTCTCCAATTAACTACCCTGTCATGCTTTGTCTGCCACCCCTTCACTGAGGGGGAATTTTCAAGTATCTACAAGATAGTGAATTTTTGTATCTTTTTACACTTTTCAGTCCTAAGTACTACAAAATAAACCCCAGGCTTCATTTTGAAGTTATCCCTCTCACCATTCTGCCAAGCAATACTATAATAACCTGCACTTCTAACTTCCCTATCTATCAAAGTTTCTACTTTTTGTCCCACTATATTATAGATAGCCAATTCTACCTTATCCTGTTCAGGTAAGCCAAATTTGACTGTCATGTTCCCCGTTGACGGATTAGGTATAGGAGCAAAAAGTACATACTCTTTGGGAAGTGTGATTGGGTGTTCTTCTACTCCTGTTGGTGAAATCACGATTTTATTAGATGTAAATGATACGGGGTCTACTGTATAGCAAGTAGTATTTTCAAACCTAAAATACCCCGTTACACCATATACTCCAATAGAATCATCCCTCACCGCAGTAGCTGATACATCATATGTGATAAAGTAGCTCTTGGGAGTAGAAGTAATTATCTGGTCTGGTATAATATCAATAAGCACTGTATCAATACCACCAAAATCACCACTTCCACAAAATATATCTGTTGCTACTTCCAATGTATCATTACTATTTGCATCATACCACAACTTTATTAAATCTACATCGTTAGGATTAGGTCCACTTACTCCCCATCCTTTATAATCAACTCTTAATTTTTCCCATGCAATTTGACCGCCATTTGTTTTAAGTGTGAGCTTTTCCATAAGCACATTTTCTTGTGGCCTGCCTACTGTATCAGGTGAAATATCATCTAAATGAGTGATGGTAACATTGCCACCTATCTGTGTGCCTGAAAGAAACGGGAAGTTTAGGGTAGAGGTTCTCACCTGATCATCTGTAATGAAATAAGAAGTAGTAATACAAGCAGGGCCAACTGAATCACACACATCTGCATTGGAATCAATATCAAATACTATCCAGTATGTCGCTCTATTAGTATTAAGTGCTTGGTCAGTTATGTTTAATGTTACTGTATTAGTGGCAGAAAATACGCCACTGCCTATCAGGGGTTCAGTGCCATTAAATGCAGAAGTATCACCATTATCAAAGTATAGCTTAACTTTCTTGACATCTCCTGAATCTGCACCCTGTCCTATAAGGTCTATCTTTACATCCTGCCATTGCACATTTCCGTAAGTAGTATGCAATTTAAGTTGCTCCATTGCCACATTTGCCTGCCCCGGATAGACTTTTGCAGGGGCTACTGCTCTTGGCTCAACTATTAGTATTCCATTAATTCTTGTCGTATCTGTAAATTCATTAAAATTAAATGCCAAACAAGTAGAGCCACTAAAAGTAAAATAATAATCTTCTGGACAATTTATGCCTACCAAATTACCTTCTGTTGCCGTAGGACTAATATCAAACACAACAAAGTAATTCTTATGCGTAGTATCAATAGTTTGGGTAGGACTAAGGGCTAATCTTACTGTATCATTAGTAAAGGGAGCTTGACTAATTCGTCTATCAATTGATGCTTCGAATATATTATTCCGATTTGTATCTGCATATAGTTCTACATTGCTTACATTACTCGCGTTAGTGCCGGTGAAATCCAATTTAAGAGCCGTCCATGTAATAGTGCCGCTTTGGGTCCATAAAGTAACTTTTCCCATCCCCACATTTTGTTGCCCTACATCTACGGCTGCCGGAGCAAGAGCAACTGCGCCTACCGTTGCCTCTATGCCTATCTGAGTTTGTGCTGAAAATGGGAAACAATAGGCATAAACTACACACGGTGTAGTTTCGACATAATGGAAACTCGGGCATTGGAGGCCTATAGTTTTACCACTTTGTACACCACCGGTAGCTATATCTGCGGCTACAAAATATGTTTTCTTAGTTGTAGAAAGTTGCACAGTATCAAAACCAATCTCGGCTATTCCACTTACTACATTACCTGTCCCTATCATAGCATCTGATATGGGGTCAAAAGATTCGTTATCGTCTGAATCTTCATATAGTTTTACACTTTGTAGATAAGCATCTGTTCCACTTCCTGTACGGTTAAATCTAACCTTATACCACTTGGCAGTACCTAATTCTGTTTTTAATGATACCTTAAAAAACGGCACATCAGTTTGACCAGGCACTACGCAAGCTGGCACAATAGAACTATCTTCAAGTATTATACCTTTATAAATCACCACCCCTGCTTCAAACGGGAAGTTAAAAGGCGATACTTGATGAGTCGCCGAAGTCGTGTTCATATAAGTTTTATTTACTGCCTGAAACTCAACAGTAGTCCACAACGCACAAGCTGGAGGTACATCAAATGCCACAAAATAGGTTGCCGGTGTAGTAGAAGTATTAGCCACTCCATTTAGAGTACATACCGGTGCAGGTGTAATTTCAGCCATAATTGCTGCATCTACACTTGAGCCATCAAATTTGCCATTTAAGTTAGTATCTTGGAATAATTGTATTTGCGTCACATCGCTCGGTGCTCCTTGGGTCAAGTCCAATCGTAATCTATTAACAATGGCACTTAAAGTATTAGTTTTAAGAATAAGTTTAATCATAGGGACTTCGGGTTGACCGGGTACCGCATATGTAGGGGCAATATTATACCACTCAGTGAGAACAATTGACGCTCCTATAAGTACATTATTAGAATGAAATTCAAAATAGGTTGTAGGTAAGCTACCTGAACTAAAAGTATAATAATTACTTGTCAGCCATTGTGCCCCTACTGTATGATTATACACGGCATTGGGCGATATTTTATATGCTATAAAATATGACTTGGCAGTACTAATTGTTTTGCTAAATGTCAGCTGGGCTACGCCACTTGTAAATGGACCCACGGTTATCAGATTATCAGAGTCTGGCTCAAATGTATTATCTCCATCATCCTCGTATAAACGGGCTTCTGTAATATCCGCCTCATTGCCTGTGCCTACTAAATCTATTCTTAAATTTGTCCACTGGGGATATGGAGTAGTAGGCTTGCTTAATGTAACTCGCTCTATTCCTACTAATTCGCCAGGCAAGCAAGTAGCCGGGGCAATATTCAAGTAAGATAAGGCGATGACTGATTCCTCAGTTGGTAAAATATTAGTCGTTGGGTCTGGGCTTGTAGTTTTGCGGATAAATATGTCATCCACAAAAACAGAATCTACACTTGGGGTATAGTAACCTTCATTACAAATATTTAAGTGTACTGCTATTGAATTTATACTTCCTGTATAAGCCAATGGGGTTATAAATCCATTGTTCGCATAAAACCATGGACTTACAGTATTATCTATACGCACATTAGAGCCGTAGCAAGTGTTCACATCTACCTTAAACATCCACATTCTCATTTCATAATTAGTTGAATCTAATGCCGGGGTAAAAACTTTTTTATACCGTACATAATGTTCGTTGTTGCTATAATTATCACCATTTACTTGTATTTTCATTGAATATGGGGGTGTATATTTCTTCCAATTATCCGCTATTCTTGAAGAACCTGCGCAGTAAAGTGCATCCAGTATCCAATCCGCTACATCCGCATCAAAGAAGTCTTCAAAATAAGTGAACACATCATAGCCATTTGAATTATTTGCTGCCACCGGATTACCGTAGTAAATATATATGGTATCGGTAAGAAAACTATCAGCCGGGTCTCCTCGTAAAGTATCCATTTTTACCCATATTTCACTTGTTCCTGTGGTATCCCATTTCTGAATATAATAACTTAACTCATCCCCTGGTTGGCTGCCCTTTTTGACAAACCTTATATCTTTACCCGTAGAGTCAGCGTGTGAATAGATAAAAATCCCTGCTCCTAATTGTACTTTTATGGGATAAGCATATTGTGTATTAGGATTACGATTAACTACTTGTATCGCCTTCCTATACTGCCAATTAGCATCCCACCACCCATAACTCGAACCCCATACCAAAATTCCAACCGCTACTATAAAATTTTTACACCTCATCTCACACCCCCCTTTTTACACTTTGTATATTATACACTATCTTTCTTACAAAAATCTTGCATTCTATAGGTAATATACTTCTACTTTTGCATTTGTCAAGTTTTTTTTACTTGACACTGCTTATTTTTGGAATAAATGTCAAATCAAGTTCAAATGTATAAGTCCAAATAGACTTTTTAAGGGTTTGGAAACATTTTAGAATACCTAAAAATATGCCCCTGTAGCTCAGGTGGATAGAGCATCGGTTTCCTAAACCGGTGGCCGCGCGTTCGAATCGCGCCAGGGGTAAGAGGTGCTACCTCAAAGGGAGGCAAAGATGAGTGACTTAAAAGAAACTTTTCATAGTGAATTGCAAGTCTTTTTGCTTGAACTTATTCGGAGAATTGATACTTATAGAGATAAAGGTATAAGTGAAGCCGATACCAAAGCTAAACTCATAGAGCCATTATTTGAAAAATTAAGATGGGATATTAGAAGCGATGAAGTTATACGGGCATATAATATCCAGTCTTCTTTGGAGCCGATAGATTATTTATTCAAAATAAATGACGAGCCACGCTTATTGATAGGGGCTAAAAAACTTGGCGACCCTATTACTATTAAGGATATTACCCAAGCAATAGAGTATGGTAATATTGTAGGTATTAAGTGGTGTATCGTCACTGATGGTAATGAAATAAGGGTCTATAATTCTATGTGGCCCGAATCTATTGAGAATAAATTATTTTTCTCTCTCTCCATAACTACATTAGCAGAAGGATTTGATGAAAAGTTTAGTAACTTTTTTGATACTATCCGTTTATTATCACGAGAGAGCGTAGATAATAATGAATTAGATAAAGAGGGAACAAGAGAATATTCCAAGCGTGTAGTTTTAGAAATTTGGAAAGAAGATATGACCACAGAATTCATCTGTGATAGAGCAAAGTTCAAAAAGCTTAAATCAAATATAGTCCAACAAGCAATTAAAGAATTGGAAGTCCAACAACTATTTCCATTTCCAATACGATTACCAGAAGAGGCACTGCTTCAGGAAAGTCAATCTCCAAAGGAAGAAATAATACCAGATAAAGCATTAATACCCGATAAGGAAACAATTATTCTGCCTGAACAAATAGTTACACTATTAAAAATCCCGGCCCCCGATAAGATTGTATCTGGCTTTATAACCCATATTCAAGAAACAGCTATAAGAGAAGCATTTAAGACAACCATGACTACATTTAGAAAATTAGGCAAAGATGTAGTAGAAGAAGTGCAACCCAAGAGCATAGTTTATAAATTAAAGGGCAAGGTTTTCCTGAAATTAAAGCCCTCCAAAGTTGACTTCCAAATAGAAGTACTCAACCCACCCACAGGTAAATGGTTGTCATTTGACATAGAGAAGTCAAATTTAAATAAACTTAAAGATAGGATAAATAGAGTCAAAAATACTTACAAACAGGTACGCAAGAAGTGAATCTCCCGGACAGAATAAGCAATTGGATTAGGGATAAAGTAATTGAAACCCATAAAGAAGGAGTTATAGTTGGTTTAAGTGGTGGCATTGATTCAGCAGTTGTTGCTGTCCTATCTAAACATTCAGTTGGAGATAAGTTATTAGGCATAATAATGCCATGCGGTTATAGTAATCCGGAAGATGAGGAAGATGTTAATTTATTAGCTACAACATTTGATATTAGAATAGAGAAAATAATTCTTACCAGTATTTATGATAAACTTATAGAAGTACTGCCTCCTGGTCCAAATAGAATGCAATCTAATATAAAGCCTAGGTTGCGTATGCTTACTCTCTATTATTTTGCTAATAAACTTAACTACCTTGTAGTTGGTACTGGCAATAAGAGTGAAATACTGACTGGCTATTTTACTAAATATGGGGATGGTGGGGTTGATATTCTACCTCTTGGTGATATATTAAAAACCCAAGTTATTGAGCTTGCTAAAGAATTACGCATTCCCTCAAAAATAATAGAAAAAATCCCCACAGCTGGACTATGGGAAGGACAGACAGATGAAGGTGAACTTGGCATTTCATATACTGAATTGGATAAAACTATATTAACCATAAAGAGTGGCAACTACACTGAAACAGACTTGATAACCAAGATAAAAACCCTAATAAGTGAGTCAGAACACAAAAGGATACCTATACCGATTTTTAACATATGAAAGATAGAAGGATTACTGCACTTTTTAGCATCATTTCTGCAATATTTGGGATATTACTAATAAGACTTGCCTGTCTTCAACTAATAAATGCCCAAACCTATAGGAGATTAGCCAAACAAAACTATGTCAAGCCCATTGTCATAGAAGCACCAAGAGGAATAATTTATAGTAAAGACAAAAAGGTATTGGCTGATAATGTTCCCACATATACTATTGTTATAGATTCTAATAAAGCGACTAAAGAAGAATATGAGCAAATAGATTTGCTCTTTTCAGATAGCAATTGTCAAATCTCAATTGTCAAATCTCAAATGTCAAACGCTCTGCCACCCCCGATGGAATCGGGATCCCGCATTCGCGGGAAAAGGCACGAAGACACAAAGTCACACGAAAATAAAAGTTCAAATATCAAAGTAACTAATAATACACTTACTAATACCATAAGAAAAGTACCTTTTTCTATTGTTTGTAGAATTGAAGAAGAGAAGAGTGCTTTTCCTAATGTTTATGTTAGGTCGCATCCATTAAGAAACTATACATATTCAGAAGTTTTTTCACATCTTATAGGCTATGCGGCAGAAATTTCTAAAACAGAATTAAAAAATTATCCAGATTATAGATTAGGTACTACAATTGGAAAAGCAGGAGTAGAAAAGGAGTATGAGAAATTTTTAAAGGGTAAAGATGGTACAAGATATGTAGAAGTAGATGTTAGGGGACGGGAGCAAGGATTATTATCTTCTGTCTCGCCTGAGCCTGGGTGCGATGTCTGGCTTAATATAGATGCTGATCTTCAACTTTTTGCTTACGAAATACTGCCTAATAAATCAGCCTGCGTAGCTATGGACCCAGCAAGTGGTAAAATTCTACTATGGGTATCAAAACCTGGGTTTGACCCTAATTCTTTTCCATTAGGAATATCTTCAGAAGTATGGAATAGTTTGATGGCCGACTCATTAGCTCCTCTATGGGATAGAGTAGAAAAGGGCACATTTCCACCTGCTTCCATATTTAAACTTGTTACTTGTGCCGCCGCACTGGAACAGGGAATAGTAACAAGAGAGACTTATCAATCAGTAGGCTGTACAGGCGGTATGTTAATAGGGACAAGAAAATTTGGATGCTGGGAAACACATGGCTCAGTAGATTTAATCGATGCTATTATACTATCTTGCGATGTATATTTTTATCAATTAGGACTGCAATTAGGAGTTGAGGCAATAACTACTCAGGCAAAAAAGGTGGGCTTCGGAAATAAGACAGGAGTAGATTTACCGGCTGAACTTAGTGGATTCCTACCATCTGAAAAGTGGTATGAAAAGCGATATGGCAAAGCCGGATGGGGGAAGGGAGTAGCAGCAAATATATCAGTAGGTCAAGGTGAAATACTTGTTACACCGCTTCAGATTTTGTATTTTATCGCCGGTATTGCCAACAATGGAGTTTTATGTACTCCGAAAGTGGTTGAAAAAGTAGTCGGCTCAAATGGAGATGAGGTATTATCAAATACTTCAAATTTAGTAACTATGCCTTGGTCTCACAAAACAATAGCCGTTTTGAGAGAGGGAATGTTAGGTGTAGTCAATGCAGGTAATGGAACCGGTAGAGCGGCCATTGTCCCTGGTATAGAAGTAGCAGGTAAGACAGGGACGGCACAAAATCCAACGGGCAAGACACATGCGTGGTTTGCAGCCTTTGCTCCATATGAGAAACCCCAAATTGCTATAGTAGTTTTTGCAGAGCATGGGGGAATGGGAGGTTCGGTATGTGCCCCAATAGTTGGTAAGGTACTAAAGAAATTCTTCCATTACGAGGAACCTTATTATGAGGAACAGACAGAAATAGTAGTCCAACCTACTACCTAAAATAGTATGGATTTTTTGGAAAGATTAGCCGAAGGAGTAATTGTAGCTGACGGAGCTATGGGAACTATGCTTTACAATCGTGGCATTCCCAAAGGACATTGTTATGACGAGCTTAATTTATCACATCCCTCTTTAATTAAAGAAATTCACAATGAATACATTGAGGCGGGAGCTGAAATTATAGAAACAAATACATATGGTGCTAATGAACATATACTTGGCAAATATTATGATTTAGCAGAAAGAACAAGGGAAATCAATATTAGTGGGGCACAAATTGCACGAGAAGTAGTAGATAAGATTATTTCTACTAATAAAACAGGTGCAAAGATTTTTGTCGCCGGTGCTATTGGTCCAATTACAAGACCATTAGAATCGGCAGAAAAATTAACTTCCTCGCAAATGCAGGGTTTGTTTAAGTCCCAAATTTGTGCCCTCATAGAAGGTGGAATAGACCTCATCATATTTGAAAGTATGGCATCACTTGATGAACTTATCTGCGGATTTAAGGTTGCCAAAGAAATATGCGACCTTCCTATAATCTGTCAATTAGTATTCACCGCAGATGGGCGAACTATTTTGGGAACCGGTCCGGTAGAAGCAGCATTAAAACTTGAGGCCGCGGGGGCTAAAATAATAGGCACTAATTGTGGCATAGGGCCTCATACTGTCTATGAAGTTATTACCCGGATGGGGCATGTAAGTAATGCTATATTATCTGCTCAGCCGAATGCGGGACAGGCGAGCTTTTCAAAAGGAATATTTATCTATCCTGCTACTCCCGAATATGTTGCCGAATATGCTAAAAAATATGTTTCCGCTGGCGTTTCTATCATAGGTGGCTGTTGTGGCACTACTCCTGCCCATATTGCTGCTATTAAGCATGCCGTAGAAGGTAAGAAGCCCAAACCCCGTAAGGTTATACAATTCATTGGAACAGGAGTAAAAAGACAAGCAGATATACCAAAGGGTAAAATAATTTCTCCTTTACACCAAAAGTTGAAGGAAAAATTTGTGACTACTCTTGAAATTGACCCACCTAAGGGGACGAACTTTGAAAATGAATTAACCGCGGTACAAAACTTTAAGCAATTAGGTGGCGATGCTGTTAATATAGCTGATAATCCGATGGCGAAGTTGAGAATGAGTGCCATTTCGCTTGCCTTTTTAATCAAACAAAAAGTGGATATAGATATAATACTACATTTTACTTGCAGGGACCGCAATCTACTTGCCATTCAATCAGATTTGATAGGCGCTCATGCTATTGGGATACAAAATATACTCGCTTTAACAGGTGACCCACCCGCAGTTGGAGACTATCCATTTGCCACAGCAGTATTTGAAATCAAGTCTGATGGTCTAATAGATATTATGAACTCACTTAATCAAGGTAGGGATTGGCTAAGCAATCCAATAACTGAGCCGACATCGTTTTTAATTGGTGTGGGTACTACATTAGATGACATAGAGCGAACAAAAAAGAAAATAGATAAAGGTATCGGATTTATACAAACCCAGCCCGTCTTTAATATAGAGGGGTTCAAAAACTTTGTCTCCGCATTTAAGGGTAAGGATATTCCTATTATTGCGGGTATTTTCGTACTTGCTAATTTACGGCACGCACTATTTATACATAATGAAGTTCCCGGCATCTCTATTCCGGAAAGCATAATGAAAAGAATGGAAGATGGCTGCCCTAACGAAGGAATAATTATAGCCCGCGAATTGCTTCAACAAGTAAAAGAATGCTGTCAAGGCGTCTGCCTAATGCTGCCATATGGAAAATACGAACTCATCAACCAGATAATGTAATATCAAAAATCCCAATTCCTAAAAAGCTAATAAGCTAATTCCTAAAAAGCTAATTTGACTTTGTTTCTATTAAAATGATGATGTAGCAGGGGTTGATGTTTGTGGAGCTTCCCAATTAGATGGAATAGCTACATTAGCAATCACGGTAAGACTAATAGTAGGATTGGCAGGGTCATTAGAATACACTGTGATTGTTTTCTTCAACTTTCCTTTATATCCGCGGGGAGAAAAAGTAACTTTTACCTCGCCTATGCCTTTTGGAGGTATCCTTTTGAGTGCGACCGCACCCGCAGTACAACCTCAAGGGGCGCGAATATCCGTAATAATTAGAGTATCGCCGCCTACATTTTTGAACTTAAAGAGATGGATTTCTTGGTCCACAGGTGCTATTTCGCCAAAATTAAATTCCTTTTCTTGGAACTCTATACGAGGAGAAGTTATTTTCCTACTACTGCTACATCCCACAAGCAAAATAATAGCTATGGCGATGATAGGTTTCATGCAATAACTTGTTTGACTTCTGGGATTCGTGCCTTAATAGCCCGTTCAACTATAGTCAGTATAGTCATTTGTGCCATAGGACAGCCGGCACAAGCACCTGTTAGTTTTACTTTTACCACATTATCAGCACTTATTTCAATAAGCTCTACATTACCACCATGTAAAGCAAGAGCTGGCCTTACCTCTTCATTTAATACTTGTTCAACTTTATCTTGCATATTTTATAGAGTAACTATAATAATTATCATTGTCAAGCACAAAAAAACTTGACTTTTTAGAAATCTTATCTATTACTCCAAAGTGAAATTACAGAAAAGAATAATGAACAATACTGATACTGGCAGAAAAAAGGATATCTACGATGGTGATACGGAGTTCCGTGACAGGAATACGGATGTCCGTGACGGGAATACGGAGTTCTCTATCGGTAAGAGGGAGTTCTCTATCGGCGAGAGGGATATCTCTATCGGTGAGAGGGATATCTCTATCGGTAAGAGGGAGTTCTCTATCGGCGAGAGGGA
>JACQXS010000007.1:11706-34418 GCA_016208615.1 Candidatus Stahliibacteriota bacterium
AAATCTACCACGCACGAGGGGAAATCTACCACGCACGAGGGGAAATCTACCACGCACGAGGGGAAATCTACCACGCACGAGGGGAAATCTACCACGCACGAGGGGATGTTATAAATTAAGGAAGGAGGGGAAAATAATGAAAAAGGATCTTGTATCTATTAGGGACTTGAATAAAAAAGAAATAGAGGAATTATTTTCACTAACTGCAAGACTAAAACGCGACCGACCGAAGCACGAGAAGCCGCTTACCGGAAAAGTATTTGCCCTTGTCTTTGAAAAACCATCGCTACGGACACGGGTAACTTTTGAAGCCGGGATATTTGAATTGGGTGGCTCGGCTATTTATCTTTCACCACAAGATATAGGGCTGGGTAAAAGGGAATCGGTTAAAGATGTGGCACAAAATCTATCACTATGGGTATCAGGAATAGTGGCAAGAGTATTTGCTCATCAGACAATAGAAGAATTAGCTAAATATGCCACTATACCGGTCATAAATGCCTTATCTGATTATGAACACCCTTGTCAGGCACTTGCTGACTTATTCACTATCTATGAAAGATTTGGTACATTTAGGAACTTAAAGTTCGTCTATATTGGGGATGGGAATAATGTTTGTCGGTCCCTTATGTTGTTGGCAGAGATTTGCGAATTAGAAATGTGGGTAGCTACTCCAAAGGGCTACGAACCCCACAAAAAGTCAAAAGTATTAAATGACCCTGTTGAGGCAATTAAGGATGCAGATGTTGTCTATACAGATGTGTGGGCTTCTATGGGACAGGAGACAGAAAAAGAGAAGAGATTGAAAATATTTAACCCATTCCAATTGAATAAAGAATTAATGAGTTATGCCAAACCGGGCTGCCTTATAATGCACTGCCTACCGGCACATAGAGGAGAAGAAATAACAGCAGAAGTGATAGATTCTCCTAACTCTATAGTGCTTGAACAGGCAGCTAATAGATTGCATACCCAAAAAGCTTTAATGATGCAATTAACAGGACAATAATTCTCTCCCAAAGTAGCCTGGTTATTTTAGTCAAGTCAGGAAATGCAAAAGGAAATTGTAAAGGAATAGGGCTTTGTGTGTTTTTTATTTGACAGGATGAAAATGAGTTTATCCTTTGGTGAGAGATGAATAATTTATCTATTACGGATATACACGAAAGTTTGGAGAAGAGAGGTTAGAAAAATTAGATTATGCTTAAAAGGGAGTCAAAGATGAAGAAGGATTTAGGAACATTGGTAATCGTCATAGTGATGTGCATATCGGTAAAGTCAGCAGCACAGGAATGGGTAGCAAGATATAATGGACCATCCAATAGAGGTGATTATGCATATGCGATTGCCTTAGATGGAATGGGTAATGCTTATGTAACTGGATATAGTTGGGATTCAGTCACTTTTTCTGACTATGCGACTATTAAGTATAATTCAGCGGGTGTTGAGCAGTGGGCGGCAAGATATGATGGCAATACCTCATATGATTGGGCATATGCAATAGCGGTGGATGGAATGGGTAATGTGTATGTGACTGGATATAGCTGGGATTCGGCCACTTCTTATGACTATACAACAATTAAGTATTCGGGTATAGGAGTAGAGGAGGAGGCGAAGGCAATTAACAACAATCAATTAACAGTCAACAATGATTGGCATTTGCCAGTGATTAAGTATTGTCTGCCTATTGCTTCTGCTGTTAGTTTGCGGGTCTATGATTTAGTTGGTAGAGAGGTGGCGGTTTTGGTAGATGGTGTACGAGATGTTGGTTCTTATAGTCTTAATTGGGATACAAGTACTGTTCCATCGGGTATATATTTTGTAGCTCTCACTACTGGTAGTCATAAGGAGAGCAAGAAAATAATTGTAGTAAAATAATAGGGATTGGGGATTTATGCCTACGAGAAAAGAATTTTCTGTTTTGAATTACTAATGAAGATGAAGGTTTTAGAAAAATTAAACTATAATTAAGAAAGGGGGAGAAATGAGAAGGAAAATTTTTGGAATAGCTGTAAGTATGCTATTAGTTGCATCATTAGCAGAGGCGAAGAAACCAGTAGAGGGGACAAAGATGTTTGAGTTACAGCGGGCAAAGATAAATCAAGTGGATATGCCGATTACGAATTATGGAACATTTGGAAAGAGCGAAGCCCATAGTTCGGGTTGTTATTGGCCCAAAGGGACGGGTCAACCATATATATTTGGAGCCGGAATATGGGTAGGAGCATTTGTAGAGCGAGCCGGCGGAACAGTGTATAGTTTCCAACGAAATGCAGGATATGGGTCGCTACCTGATACACTTATAGGAGATGTGCTTGTATCGTGTGGTTATAATCCAGTTGGAGTGGGCTGCGACTTCATACCGGGGCCACCCGATTCACAAGATATATGGGACCAGTATCTTAATCATAACTCGCATCCAGAAAATAGGATATTGTTCTCAGATAGTACGCAAGATACCTTGTTATGGCCCATAAGAGATTCATCGGGCAATCCAATTTTTATTTCCGATGAAGATACTTGGTGCGAATATAATGATTTATGCGACTCATTGCATAGATGGGCACCAGAAACATATCCCTTAGGTATTCATATCACGCAGCGTACTTTTGCTTGGGATGAATTTTGGATTCCAGGTATAAGTGCACGGGATATGATATTCATTTTTTATGAAATTAAAAATGTAAGCGAGGATACGCTTAAAAATGTGTTTATCGGACACGCAGCAGATGATGATGTAGGATATGCGGATGATGATTTAATAGGATTAGATATAGATAGGAGTTTGGGATGGACGGTTAGTCCTACGCAAGAGCCGGGATGGAGTGCTGCACCACCTTATTATGTGGGTAAAAAGTTCTTCCAAGGACCGACAGCTGATGATACGATATTTGTATTTGGGACGACTGTGAATGAGGGACCCAAAGATACTATCTATCCGGGTGAGGGAATACCTTTAACTGCATTCACAAGATGTACAAGAATGTATGATGCGACAACTGAGCTGAAAAGATATCAGATGTTAGCTGGGTATAATATAGATAATATGAAATATGACCCATTTGGAGGTGCGGCTGATTATAATCCTGAGGATAAAAGAATGGTTATGGGGTGCGGGCCTTTTACAATGGACCCGGGAGAGATAGATACATTTTATTTTGCGGTTATGTTCTCTAATGGTAATACGGGCGGATTAGATTATCTAAAGCGAGAGTCAGACTTGGCACAGTTAATAGTTAATGGGGCACATAAAGTTGAAGTTATTGCTCCAACAATTGATACAATTGCTAATCAATATGAAGTTAAATGGACGGCACAGAGTGTAACAGGTAATCCTCTAACAATTGATTTATACTTAACCCCGGATTACGGAGCTACCTGGGATACTTTAATTATGGGGCTTCCCAATACAGGGACATATCAATGGACAACAACTAATACAGTAGATGGATTTTATCGGCTTCTCGTCTATGCAAAGGATTCACTAACCATAGGGAGCGATTTGTCAGATGAGTTTGTGATAAATAATTCAGGAAATGGACAGCCAAAGATACAAATTATATCACCAAATGGAGGTGAGAATTTCTATGGTATAAAGCCAATTCAGTTGTTATGCAGGGACCCTGACGGAGATACTCTGCTTTATGTTAATTTGAAATACAGTAATAATGGAAGCGATGGTCCATTTATTAAAATTGTAGATAATATACTAAATACTGGAACATATAACTGGAATACGGCAAACTTCCCAAGTGGAGACAATTGCTTTATCTTGGCTGAAATAAGCGATGGAGTTTTGGATACATTTGATTTATCGGATTTAAGATTCTCGGTCATTAATCTTCATCCCCAAAACAATGCTCAACACGATAGTGGAGGTTGCAGTACAACACGAATATATGTGGAAACAATAAGACCTGATAGTTTAACCGGGCACGAATATGAAGTCAGATTCAAGAACCCTGATAGAGAAACTATTTTCCCTTATAAAGCTATCTATACATATGATGTCTATGATATTACACTTAACACTCCTGTAATTCTTGGACATTCGTTTATGGTAAGCATGGATAAGTCGCTCTGTGTAGATTACTCACCAATGTTTGATGGGTTAAGTTTAAGAACAGAAGTGCTAATTGATGATTCAACTTTTTCGCCTGATAGTATAAAAGTAGTTCAAGGAGTTTATGCTGATTCATTAGGACTCATAGCGGATAAAATTTTTGTGCCTAATACCAGTGATTCAGTATATACAACTCTTGAATCCAAGAAATGGGCATTCAGAGGAGAAGGAACTATAGAAATCAGGTGGCATAAGACAGGGGATACATTAAGAGCAGAAGTGTGGGATATAGTGAATAATCTTGAAATTCCTTTTGATTCAACTCTTGGACTGGGATGGTGTTTTAGGGGAACACCATCAATACCGCCATTTAATAAGCCAAGAGATTGGATAACTGCAACTAAGAGAGTAAATAAATTATATATAGCAGGAGCGATGTATAATTTTAATGCCGGTAGCCAAATGACAACAAATGGATTTAGTAGTATTACGGAAGGTGATGTTTGGACAATTTACAATTCAGGCAACCGTGCATCGTTTGAAGGAGATATATACAGGTTTAAGGTCGGCGGAGTTCAGGAAAAACAGATTATCTCGCCTCGTTATGTATTAAAAGTTAGCCCTAATCCATTTACTAAAAGCACGACTATAGACATAAGACTTGAGACTAAAGACTTAGGATTAAAAGCAGAGTCTTCAGTCTCTGGTCTTCAGTCTCTGGTCTCTCTGGCTATTTATGACCTTGCCGGCAGATTAGTCAAAACTTGGGATTTGGGAATTCCCGACCTGTCTCGTGTCGGGACGGGTGGGAATTGTGATTTTCACAAAGTGGTTTGGGATGGACGAGACGCAAAAGGTAAGCAAATGAGCGCCGGGATTTATTTTTGCACTCTGAAAACAAGTGGGAATAAGGAAATTAAGAAAATAGTGTTCCTTAAATAATATAAGTGCCGTCATTACGAGCAACTTGTTCTGAACTTGTTGAAGGAAACGAAATAATCTCATAACTCATCATATAAATCATTCCATGCCTAATCTATTCAAGTAGTCAGTTATTTTGGGCTTGACATCCATTACAATATAGAATACCTTTTTACTCATCACAGGGCTAATGGATATTATTAGGAAAAGGTGTAGTGTTAGAGACTATTTGGATAAGCCAGTTGAAGAAGAAAAGATAAATGAAATAGTGGAGGCGGTGAAATTTGCTCCTTCTTCTTGCAACTCACAGTGCTGGCGATTTGTGGTCACGACGGGCGAGATTAAAGAGCAAATTACAAAACAAGGAATAGGTGGAGTAGTTCTTTCTAATCGCTGGGCTAAGACTGCACCTGTAATAATAGTAGCGTGTGCTGATTTAAGTTTTGTGCCTCATAGAATAGGAGCAAAAATTAAGGATATTGAGTGGTATTTATTGGATATGGGGATAGCAATTGAGCATCTTGTTCTAAGGGCAACAGAACTCGGTTTAGGTACTTGCTGGATTGGATGGTTTAACGAATCCGCCATCCGTAAGATATTAAAGATACCAAGGGGTATAAAAATTGTTGCTCTATTAACTCTCGGCTATCCTAAAGATGAATTAGCAGAACACGAAAAACAGAGATTAGAGATAGATAAAATATTGTTTTGGAATGCGTGGGGTAATTATAAACAGGGAGGATAGATGAAAATTAGCAGAATCGTACTTCATAATTTCAGGTCCATTAAAGAACAAACATTTAATTTGAAGGATTATTCCTTATTAATAGGAGCAAACAATTCGGGGAAGACAAATATAATTGACGCTTTGAGGATTTTTTATGAGAAGGAAAAAATTGACAAAGAGGATTCCCCTAAATTTGAGACTGCTGACCAAGAAAGTTGGATTGAAATAGAATATCATTTAAGGGATGAGGAGTTTGCGAATTTGAAAGATGAATATAAACAAGAAAGTAATACTTTGAAAGTACGAAAATACTTAAAGTCATCCGATTCAAACAGGGTAAAATCTAATCAAAGTAACATTTATGGGTATGAAAAGGATAGTCTCTCAGACAATCTTTTTTATGGCGCTAAGAATATTTCAGAGGCAAAGTTAGGAGATGTGGTTTATATTCCGGAAGTGGCTAAAGTAGATGAATATACTAAATTAAGCGGTCCTTCTGCTTTCAGAGATTCCCTAAATTTTGTGGTAAAGAAAGTTGTAAAAAGTAGTCCATCTTTTGAAACCCTGAGCAAATCGTTTGTAGAGTTTAATGACAAATTTAAAACCGAGCCTTCTAAAGACGGTATTTCAATACAAAACTTTATTGATGATGTTAATAAAGAAATTAAAGACTGGGATATATCGTTTGGTGTAGAAATTAGTCAGATTAAGCCAGAAGAAATAATAAAGCATTTAGTAAGTCATTATTTGGAAGATAAAAATTTAAATGACTCTAAATTAGATGTAAGTTCTTTTGGACAGGGACTGCAAAGACACTTGATTTATACTCTGATAAAGTTATCTACTAAATATCAGGATATCCCAATAAAAAAAGAAAAGAAAGAATTTGCTCCCGAGTTCACCCTAATTCTTTTTGAGGAACCTGAAGCGTTTTTACATCCTGCTCAACAAGAGATTTTAAATCTTAGTTTAAAAAAACTCTCCTCCCAAAATACTCAACAAGTCTTAATTTCTACACATTCTCCACTTTTTGTGAGTAAAAATATAGAAGATGTCCCATCTCTTTTGAAACTTACGAAAGAAAAGGGTGAAACAATAATTTATCAAGTAGACGATGATAGTTTGCAAAAGATTTTGAAAGAAAACAAGGAATTGAAAAAGATTTTAGAAAAAAAAATAACCGATAAAGATTTAGAAGAAGAATTTATTCGTTATTCATTATGGTTAGACTCTGAAAGATGTTCAGTTTTTTTTGCTGATACTATTCTGATATGTGAAGGAGCTACTGAAAAGGCACTGATAGATTATTTAATAAAAAATAATATAATAAGCCTTGAGAATAAACAAGTCTATATTTTAGATGCGATGGGGAAATATAATATCCATAGATATATGAATTTATTTAACAAGTTAGGTATTAAGCATTCTGTTTTATTCGATCGTGATAAAGATGAGGAAGAAAACAAAAAAATAAATGAATTTATAAAAAATAATAAGAATAAATTTACTTTGAATATACACTTGTTTAACAAAGATTTAGAGGACTTATTAGAAGTCAACCCAGTAAGTGGAAATGAGAGGTATAAAAAACCTCTGAATGTAATGTGGCACTATAGAAATGATAAAATAAAACAAGAAAAAATTGATGAGTTGATAAAAATAGTTAAGGAATTAATTGAAAAATAAATACTCTTTACTGGGTAGAGTGAGAGTCAGTCGGATATAAAATAATGATTAAGAAGGTTCTTATAGCTAATCGTGGTGAGATTGCGATTAGGATTATGAGGACTGCCAAAGAATTAGGCATTAAGAGTGTTGCTGTTTATTCTGATGCAGACCGCAAGTCTTTGCACTTGCAATTTGCTGACGAGTTAATTTGGATAGGCGAATCAGCAGCACTAACAAGTTATCTTAATATAGCTAAACTCATTGAAGTAGCTAAAAACGCTGGCTGTGATGCTATCCATCCCGGCTATGGATTTCTTGCCGAGAATACTGAGTTTGACAGAAGGTGCGAGGAGGCGGGAATTATATTTGTCGGTCCAAATTCCAAAGCTCTCGCCCTTGTCGGTGATAAAGTAGCTTCTCGTGAAACGGTTAGAAAAGTGAGTGGTCCGATTATCCCCGGTATGCATAAAATAGGCGGTAAAATAGAAGAATTTAAGGAAATGGCATCAAGAGTAGGCTATCCTGTAATCATAAAAGCCTCTATGGGAGGCGGTGGTAAGGGGATGCGGGTGGTGAAAGATGATAAAGAGCTTGAAAGTGCAGTCATTATCAGTAGAAGGGAGGCAAAATCTGCATTCGGGGACGAATCTGTGTATCTTGAAAAATACATAGAAAACCCGAGACATATAGAGTTTCAGGTATTGGCGGATAATTATGGTAATGTAGTTCATCTATTTGAGCGTGAGTGTTCTATCCAGCGTAGGCATCAAAAGATAATAGAAGAAACACCTTCAGCGGCACTTACTCCTGAAATTAGAGAAGAGATGGGCGAAGTAGCCAAAAATATCATCAAAGCATGTGGATATACGAACGCCGGGACAGTAGAGTTTTTATTAGATAAGGACAAGAATTTTTATTTTATGGAGGTAAATGCACGCATTCAAGTTGAGCATCCCGTAACTGAGCTGACTACGGGTATAGATTTAGTGAGACAACAATTTTTGATAGCCGCGGGTGAAAAATTGGGCTTCAAACAAGAAGAGGTTCAACAACAAGGACACGCTATAGAGGCAAGAATATATGCTGAGGACCCGGGTAATAATTTTCTGCCCTCACCTGGTAAAATCCTGTTCGTAAATGAGCCGCAGGGACCCGGGATAAGGGTAGATTCGGGAATATATTCAGATTGGGAAGTGCCTACTTTTTATGACCCTATATTATCAAAACTTATAGTCTGGGGTGAAACACGAGAGGTGGCAAGGAAACGGATAATTGGGGCATTAAAGAAGTATGCCATTCTGGGAATAAGGACATCTATTGATTACTTAATCGCCATAATGGAGCATCCGAAATTTATAGATGCCGAATTAAGCACTAATTTTATTTCCGCTAATATGAGTGATTGGAAGCCAAATATGGCTAAACTTGATATAGCTCTTATTGCAGCAAGTTTGTCAAGGGATAAGCATACGCCACAGACTGTTGTAAATGGTGGTCCACAAACTACACCATGGCAAGAAATAGGTAAATGGGAGATATGCGGTTATGGAAAATAAGTTCACATACCTTGGTGAATTGCACAAAATAAAAATAGACCCAAATGGTATAAGCGTGGACGGGAAAGAAAAGATTGCAGCAGAATGCATAACTTTTACGCCTAATGTTTTATCACTTGTAGTAGATGGGAAGTTTTTGACTGCATATGTGGCTAATGATAAAAATAAGAGTTATGTATTTATTGATGGTGCCATATTTATTTTAGAGAAAGCCGAAGCACAGCAAACAAGAGATATATCCATTAAACCCAGTGGGAATATAGTTGTTTCTTTAATGCCGGGGGCATTAGTGAAATTGTTGGTCTCTGAGGGAAGTAAAGTGAAATCTGGTCAGACAGTAGCTATTGTTGAGGCAATGAAGATGCAAAATGAGTTAAAAGCACCTATTGATGGGATAGTAAAGAAAGTAAATTACAAAGAGGGAAATCAAGTGGATGCTTTAACACCTATTGTTGAATTAGAAGTGAAAAAGAATACATGATTTACCATATTTATTGTGACGAAAGTCGCCAGACTCAAGACAGATATATGGTTTTGGGAGGTATTATAACTACGGCAAAGAATGTGGAGTTGTTTAACCAAGCTATGCAACTTTACAGAGATGGACAAAACATGAGGGCAGAGATTAAATGGGGAAAAGTTTCGGATAAAAAATTGAGTGAATACAAAGCATTAATAGATTTATTCTTTAGTTTTAATGAGGCGTTACATTTTAAATCTATAGTATTTGATACATCTCTTATTAACTATAAAACATACAGCAGTGGAGACAAGGAATTAGGTTTTTATAAATTTTGGTACCAATTTTTGCTGCATTCTTTTGGAGCTTACGCTAAAAAAGAGGACGGATATCTTGTATTTATGGACAGGAGGCAATCAAGTTATAGCTTATCAGAGTTAAAGAGTGTTTTGAATAATGGGATAAGGAAAAGATATGGAGATAGAATTAGAAAAGATATATTCCGGAATATTCAACCTCTTGATTCAAAGAAAAGCAATATGATACAACTTGCAGATGTCTTAATGGGAGCTATAGGCTATCAGTGGAACGGGTGTCATACACGGGCAGAGGCAAGAAGATCTAAAATTTTGTTATCAGAATATATAAAAGGAAAAGCAGGCTTAATTTCGCTGGCTCAACCGACACCTTTTAGTAGAAAAAACTTTAGTATTTGGCAATTTCGACTATCTCAAAAATGAAAAGCGCCCTAAGTTCCTGCGTCCTCACAGACTACCCACTCTTACAGGTTTCCGCGACATCATCGCGGTTTTCGGAATTTAATGGCGCACTTATAAAATACTATTAAAAATATGCTTGTCAAGAAGTTTTTTTAATAAAATGCATTTTATTTCTTTAATTGTTTCAAAGCGGACAAAGGGGAATTCGGATATGCTGGGTAGATTGGCTATAAATGAAGCTATGGCTAATGGTGCAGGTGGTCAGCACCACTGGCAAGGAGAGTTGGCCTACCTAAAAGATTACAGAATTGAAGAGTGTGAAGGTTGTCTGCGATGTGTGTTTAAGAACGAGCCCTGCCATCTATCAGATGATACATATAAATTATTTGATAAAATAGCTACTGCGGATGCGCTATTTTTAGTCTCCCCTACATATGTGCTGGGAGTACCGGGGAACTTAAAATTAGCGATTGATAAGTATCTTTTAATTCCCAAGTATTATAATAAAATCTATGGTCGTCCTGCTATAAGTGTAGGTATAGGAGGGTTGGCGAATTGGAATCATTTTGAATTGCCGATGCTTAATTTATTTCTGCTGGGATTAGGATTTAGAGTTATAGATAGCTTTTATGTTCGTGGAGCAGGGCCGGGTGAAGTATTATTAAACGCTGAACCAATATTAAGACTCAAAAAAGGAATACAGAATATAATGAATTGGCAAGTTAAGCCATTTGAAGCTCAAATCTCAGCCCACTGTCCTGTATGTTTTTCTACTATATTTGAAAGAATAGGAGACAATAGATATAGATGCCCCGTCTGCATAGTAGAATGCGAGGCAAGAGATGTTGAAAATCCCGTTGAAAATTCCGCAGCAAGCGGAAAAGTAAGCGGGAAAGGATTTTATTTCCCAGCCGAGACACTCAACAATCATCGTTGGACGCCCAAAAATGTAGAAGACCACTTCACTAACTGGATACTGAAAACTAAAGATAGGTTTAAGAAAAATATCACAGAAATTCAGAAACAGAAAAGAAAATTGGGTCTTGAATAACCATGGATAATTTTATTCTTGACAATTGTATGTAGTTGATGTATCTACTCTAATTATGAAAAAACTATTGCTTGTATTATTTATATTATGGACGCATTCGGTAATGTCAACTGAAACACGAGTTAATACTCTCGGTGGGGTGCCGTATTTTCTTATAGATAATTCAAATGTCTGTCTATATCCGGCACTGATTACTAATTATCCGAATGAGTTTATAGGAGAAGTTAAGCATCCATCCATTTCTGGGTTTATTGATTTAGGGAGATTGGGTATTTTTGGTATAGGTATTAATAATGATTCTGCTTCCTCCATCCTAACTGAAGCTATAAAGGATGCCGATTTTACCCACTTTTCATCGCCACCACCCCAATTTGCAATGTATTATGGCAGGAAAATAAGGCGCCTCGGTGCGGTGGGGTTAAAATTAAATGCTGCCAATGAGTTTTATGAAGAGGCACCCTCTAATAGTTCGCAATCTATTTGGATATTGGGTAGTACAATCGGGCTTACCTATCCACTTAGTCGGCGTAGTTCTATAGATTTTATGGCTGGCACACAGAGGTTTGGATTTAAGAGCAAATATTTACTCGGGACAGGGGATTCGGTGATTTTTAAGGACCAGGGCAAGTATTCTATTACAGGTGGGGTAAGGGCATTATCTTTGCTTTCGCCTACAAGTTTATTGATTATAGGTGCAACTTACAACAAGTTTGATGTTAGTTGGTTAAAAGGTAAGGTATCAGAAGTCTTGACATTAGGAACCACAGAAGCTTATACAGGTATAAGTTTGAGTGCCTCTTCAAAGGCGACAATAATTTTTGGGTTATTAGTAAGCAAATCAGAGGCGGATACTATTACCGGGCAGACTACATTTAATACTATAACTTATTCGGTTCCTAAAATTGTAATGGGAATGGAGACCCGCTTAAACGATTGGTCAATAGTCCGCATAGGAGCGAATAAGGATTTCAATTACAGGATATTAAAAGTAATCACTATGCCTGATAGCGTAGAGATTAAGAATGAGCAAGTCAAAGAAACTACTTTTAATTTATCATTTGGCTTTGGGTTTAGTTTGCGTGATTTTGAGTTAGATATAATGTGTAATGAGTTACCATTTGTAACTTCATCACTTGGGTTAGCGGCGACTTATAAGTTTAATTCATTTTAATTATGCCATTATCATTTCCCGTTTTTTTAATCTTTGATATTAGAGTTTTTAATTTTGCATTTTTAATTTTGATATGGGGGTGTAGCTCAGTGGGAGAGCATTTGCTTTGCAAGCAAGGGGCCGGAGGTTCGAATCCTCTCACCTCCATTTGATTTAATAATAAATGAAAACATTGCACGAAATAAAAGCAATTTTGTCAATACATAAAGAAGAATTGGCTAAAAAGTATAATGTCAAAGAGATTGGTATTTTCGGTTCTTTTGTAAGAGATGAGCAAAAAAAAAGAAGCGATGTAGATGTGCTTGTTGACTTTATAGACCTACCAGATATTTTTCTGCTAATTGATTTAGAAGATTACTTGAAAGATATTCTCAAGACAAAAGTTGACCTGGTACGAAAAGGTGCAATAAGGCCTGAGTTGAGAGACATTATTTCAAGGGAGGTAGTGTATATATGACAAGGGAATACCTGCTTTTTATTCAAGACATCCTCAAAGCAATAAATGATATTGATAAATTCGTTGGGGATATGAGTTTTGAAGAATTTTGCAATGATGGGAAGACTAAAAGTGCTATTGTTTGGCAAATACATATAATAGGCGAGGCAACAAAAAATGTTCCTAAATCAATAATAGATAAGTATAAAGAAGTGCCATGGAAATATATGGCAAGAATTAGGGATAAAATTGCTCATCTTTACTTTGGAATTGACTACGAAATCGTATGGGATGTTGTAAGAAATAAATTCCCCGAAGTTAAGCCCTTAATTGAAAAAATACTCAAAGAGATGAAAGAGTGAATATAGCTAAAAATACAAAGTATAATAGGATAAGAAGTATATTATATGAAGATATATGTTACGCGTGAGTTGCCTGGAGCTGAGTTTGAGCGGCTTAAAGAAGAGTATTCAGTAGTGGTCAATCCCTCTTCTTTGCCTCCTACGGAGGATGAACTATTAGCAGCGGTGCGTGATAAGGATGGAGTCATCACTCTATTAACTGACCGTATGACTAAAAAGATAATAGATGGCTCCACTCTTAAAGTAATAGCCAATTGTGCTGCTGGGTATGACAATATAGATATTACTCACTGCACTGAACGCGGTATTATGGTGACTAATACGCCCGATGTTCTGACAAATGCGACTGCGGAACTCACTTTTGCTCTCATTTTATCGGTTGCTCGGATGATAGTACAGGCGGATAGATATACACGGGGCGGCAATTTTAATGCTTGGTCGCCGACTCTTTTTGTGGGGATGGAGCTTCACGATAGCGTTTTAGGGATTATAGGTGCGGGTAAGATTGGCACAGAGGTAGGCATCAGGGCGAAGGCATTTGGGATGCATATCCTTTACACAGATTTATTGGCTAATCCACGGCTAAACGCATTAGGGGCAAGAAGGGTCGGGCTTAATGAATTGCTTGGGCTTGCTGATATTATCACTCTCCATATTCCTTTGACTTCCAGCACTCATAGGTTGATAGGCGCGGCTGAGTTTAATCTAATGAAGCCGACTTGCTTTGTAATCAATGTAGCTCGCGGTAAGGTCATTGACGAGCATGCTCTGGTAGTCGCCTTAAAGACAACAAAAATAGCGGGGGCGGGTCTGGATGTCTATGAAAATGAGCCAATTGTATCTGATGAATTAAAAGAGCTTGACAATGTTGTTATGCTGCCCCATATAGGGAGTGCTACTTTGACAGCCCGTATCCGGATGGCTAATCTGGCGATTAAAAATCTGTGTACTGGCTTGGAAGGGGGTAAGCCACCTAATTTAGTCAACCCTATCGGGAATACGGCAGTCAGTATCGGGAATAACGCAGTCGGTAGCGAGAATACCGCAGTCGGTAGCGAGAGTACCGCAGTCGGTAGCGAGAGTACCGCAGTCGGTGACGAGAGTAAAGGAGTTCGTTAAAAGGAGGGTAAGATGAGTAAGTTTAATTCATATTGCTGGGTCTTATTTATATTAGTGGCTAACTCATATGCAGATAGCAGTATGGAAGATAGCGACAGAGGACAGAGGACAGAAGACAGAGGACAGAAGACAGAAGACAGAGGACAGATGACACCTGTTATAGATGATTCGTTCCCTGTTATCAGTGATTCATTCATTACTGTTCGTGATTCTTTCATTATTATCCGCAATCCTGCTAAAGAGCCCGTGTATGAGTTGCAGCCCATAGTTATTACCGGTTCACGGATACCTACAAAAGCACCCGACCTCACAAGGAGCGTATCTATAATCACTGATAAAGAGATAGAGTCCCTGCCTATCTATTCAGTGTCCGAGTTGCTGAATTACCTTGTAGATATGAGGCAGCGAAATATCTATGGCGTCCAAGCAGATGTGAGTATTCGGGGTTCATCTTTTGAGCAAGTGCTGCTACTTGTGGATGGAGTGGAGGTTGCCGACCCTCAAACGGGACACCATAACTTGGATATTCCAGTGGCACTCTCTGATATAGAGCGGATAGAAGTCTTAAAGGGACAAGGGTCTGCTATTTATGGGGCAGGTGCCTTTGGAGGGGTGATAAATATAATTACTAAGAAAGCGGATAATGATACAATAGAGGCGGGTGGCTCATATGGCGATTACAATACCTATACGTCTAATATAGGTGCCGGGATTCCTGTTGGCAATTTCAGTAATAGATTAACAGTAGCGGGTCAAAAGTCAGCTGGTTATCGCAAGGATAGTACAGATTTCCGCAATATAGATGCTTCTTTTAGTTCAGCTTTCAAAGATATGTTTAATCTTTCAGTGGGCTACTTGGAAAAGGACTTCGGGGCATATAAGTTTTATGGACCATTCTTGTCAAAGGAGCTGACCGAGACCCGGTTCGCTACAATAGGCAGTAATTTGAAGTTGGCGTCCCGCATTTCTATACAGCCCAAATTGTATTACCGTGAACATTACGATGAGTTTATTCTTAAACGCGATACCCCCGACTACTATACTAATCATCACACTAATTACAAGTATGGAGGCGAGATAGTTGGCTTTTTTAATGATGCGGTTGTAGGATGGGGAGATGCGATTATCGGGATAGAAGCTAAGAACGAGCAAATAAAAAGCACAGGCATCAGGAGTGGTGCAGAAGTCACAGCTCTTGGCGAACATAATCGCCAGAATACCGCTATGTATGCCGAGTATAGATATAGGGTCAAGAGCTTCTTGGCTAATGTAGGCAGTAGGATAGATTACAATTCGCTTTACGGGACTTATTACTCGCCTTCGTTGAGTATGGGCTACTTTTTAGGCAGAGTAAAGTTCCGTAGTTCAGTTGGCACTTCCTTTAGGGCGCCTACTTTTACCGAGCTTTATTACAAAGACCCCGCTAATATCGGAGATTCAACGCTTAAAGCTGAACAATCAGTGTCATATGAAGTTGGAGCAGATTATAGAGCTTTTGAGCAATCCTTCCTATCTTGGACACAGGCATCTATTACTTGCTTTGCGAACAGGCAGGATAATCTGATAGACTGGATAAAGCTTGCTGGGACTACTGCTCCGTGGAGAGCCAAGAATATAGGTAAAGTGGCTTCATACGGTATAGAAGCAGGGATAGAGTTTAGGGAAGAGAAAGTCGGTAGTTTCAAGGTAGATTACACCTTTATGCAGATGACATCAGAGTTAGATAGTGGATATATTTCTAAATACGCTCTCGCTTACCCTGAACAACAGGTAAGTGCAAGGATTATCCGTACGCTGCCCTTGAAATTTGAAATCAGTGTCAGCGGAGCATTCAAGGTTAGACACCAAGAATCTACGGGAACACCACTACCTACTGACCGCTATACTGTATTAAGTGCGGAGCTATCCAAAAGAATAGGCAAGTTCTCGTTCTCTATCACGGGCACGAATTTGCTTGATGAAAAATACGAAGATATAGCCGGGGTAGAGTTGCCAAGTAGATGGCTGACCGTGAATGCTAATGTAGGGATTTAGCTTTTTAGGAATTAGCTTGTTAGCTTTTTAGGATTTGGGATTTTTGATATGAATATGAAAGGAAATTCTATTCGGGGGAGTAGGGTTTTTAAGGGCGGGGGGGTGTCCCCACTGCCCTTAAAGTTTGTCAAATCACATTGCGGTGGGAATGATTTTATTATATTAGACGCAAGAGAATATAAGTTGCCGGATAATCTAACCCCCTTTGTTCAGCAAATTACCCATAGACACACAGGTATAGGAGCGGATGGAGTTATAGTTATTGAGCCAGAGGTGCACCTCTCCGATATTGCTGATTTCCGTGTCAGATACTTTAATCCTGATGGCTCTGAATATGCTGTATGTGGGGATGGGAGTTTATGTGTGGTGCGGTATGCTAATAAGGATAAGATGCACTTTGCTACAGAAGTTGGGATTATAGAGGGCTATTTAAGTAACGGCAAATCAAAAGTAAAGCTAATAGAACCGAAAGAGATTAATCTTTCTATATCGCTCAATATCGGGGACAAGCAAATAGAGGTTGATTTCGTAGAGTTCGGTGTCCCTCATACTGTTGTGCATATTGATGATGTAAATCTTATAGAGATTGATAAAATGGCTATCCCGATACGAAGCAATGCATATTTTGGCTCACAGGGGACGAATGTCAATTTTATGCAAATCATCAACAAGCATAAAATAGGGACCAGAAGTTATGAACGCGGAGTAGAGGGGGCGGTATTTTCTTGTGGCTCGGGCATCTGTGCTTGTGCCGTAGTTGGATGGTTAAAGGGTGAATTAGTATCTCCCGTAGAAGTTAAGACAAGGGGGGGTGATTTTCATATACTTATCAATGGATTAGACGAGATATGGCTTGAAGGGGAAGCAAAAATTATTTACACAGCAGAACTTATGCTTGACAAGGAAGAGAAGTAGCAAGAAATATAAATGAGTTAACTGGAATGTCTACCATTTATGCTATACTTAAGATATGATACCAAGAGTATATATTGACACATCCGTAATTGGTGGTTGTTTTGATGATGAATTTGCCAACTGGTCAAAACTGCTCTTTGGTGAATTTCGGTCCGGTATTAAGATTGCGGTAGTATCTGACATTACACGACTTGAACTTGAGGGCGCTCCTTTAGAGGTAAAAAAAATACTCTCAACCCTCCCAAATACAAGTATAGAGAATGTCTTTCTTACTGAGGAGGCAATAAATTTAGCTCATAATTACATCGGTAAAGCCATTAGTCCTAAACATATAGCAGATGCTCAACATATCGCCATAGCATCAGTAGAACGTGTGGACATACTGGTCAGTTGGAACTTTCAGCAAATTGTTAATATTGAGCATATTCATGCATTTAATTCTGTAAATCTTAAACTCGGATACCCTATATTAGAAATAAGAAGTCCAAAGGAGGTTATTTATGCGGAAAGAATTTGATGCTGTACAGTTTCAGAGAGAGACTCGTAAAAAATTGAGTAAAAAATATAATGTAGACAGGGAATCCTTTCTAAAAGAGCTTAAAGAAAAGTACGGCTATTTACAATCGCAGAGTAAAAGGGGAAGCAAAAATTATTTACACAGCAGAACTTATGCTTGACAAGGAAGAGAAGTTGAATTATTAATGTGCAGAAGTTAGGATAAGTTAAGAATGGTTAATTCAGAATAAAGGAGGAACGAGTTATGATTTTTCATGTTACATTAGAACAAGCCGAAGATGGGTGGATTGTAGTTGAATGTCCTGCACTTCCGGGATGTATTTCTCAGGGAAAAGATGAAAAAGAAGCAATGGAAAACATTAAGGAAGCTATCATAGCTTGGTTATGGGCAGAAGATAAAAAGGCGAATACTGCATTGCTACAACAGCCCGGACAGCAGCCAATTGTGGTAACAGTATAAACAAATGGCAAGATTGGGCAATATCTCAGGCAAGGAGGCTGTTAAAGTTTTTCAAAAGGCAGGATGGCAATCGCTTGGACAGGTAGGAAGTCATCTTGTAATGGTTAAACCGGGTATAAGGGTAAATCTTTCAATTCCTCAACATAAGGAACTTTCTATAGGAACGATTAGAGCCCTTATTCGGAATGCAGGTTTGACAGTAGATGAATTTATAAAATTATTATGAACTTATCCAAAAAAGATGGAGGTATAGGTGAAAATATATGAGCCAAAAGATATAAGGAATGTAGTTTTGATAGGGCATTCAGCATCGGGCAAAACTACGCTTGCCGATACTATTGCTTTTACAACAGGCACTAATTCACGACAAGGCAGAGTAGATGACGGGACATCCATATTTGATTACACAGCCGAAGAAATAGAGCGTAAAATGTCAATCAAGCTTGCTATAGCTGGAATGGAGTGGAAAGGAGCATTGGTAAATATCATTGATACCCCCGGGTATGATGATTTTCGAGGCGACCTAATAGCAAGTACAAGAATAGCTGATGCCTGTATTATTGTTATCAATAGCTCTACGGGGATACAACCCGGCACTATAAAGGCAAAAGAATTAGCGACAACACTTAAACTGCCGATAGTTATTTTTGTGAACCAAATCGCCAAGTCGGAATTGAATTTTGGTTCTCTGTTCGTAGAGATAAAGAAGTTATTCGGCAAATCCGTTATCCCTATATTTATTCCACAAGGCAAAGAAATAATGAGTGTCCTTGAAACCGATACCCCGTATAAAAATGAGGCAATGGAAGTATTGGCAGATGTTGATGATGGGTTGGCGGAAAAATTTCTATCCGAACAGCCCTTTACAAAGGACGAGATTGAGAAGGGACTAAATCTTGGAATGAAGGGCGGCAAACTTATTCCCTTGTATAGTGGAGATGCGTATCTCTCCATAGGAGTGAAAGAATTACTTGATGGGCTGCTATTTTTGCCATCACCTCTTGAACGCTCCGAAGCGAAAGATGCAGCATTTTCAGCTTTCACATTTAAGACCCTCGTGGACCCACACTTTGGGGATTTGAAGTTTATTAGGGTATTTTCAGGCAAACTTGAGCCCGGCACAAGTGTATTCAATTCAACTAAAAAGCAGGAAGAAAAGATAAATCAACTGTATACGGTCAAAGGAAAGGAGCGTGAAGAAACAAGATTACTCGCCACAGGAATGATAGGTGCATTAGTCAAGCTCAAAAATACACAAACCGCTGATACATTAACCATTAAGGAAAGTACAATTATTTTGTCGCCCTCTGAATTACCTGAACCACAAGTCAAAGTCGCTATACTGCCCAAAACTAAAAAGGATGAAACTAAAGTTTCAACAGGATTAGCCAAACTACACGAAGAAGACCCGACCTTCAATTCATTCTTTGATGCAGAAACTAAGCAAACTATTATTTCAGGATTGGGTGACCTGCATATAAATGTTATACTTAACAAATTGAAGCAGAATTTTGGCGTCGAAGTTGAGTTAGAGAAGCCCAAAATCCATTACCGTGAAACTATTACAAAGATGTCGGAACAGCAAGGCAAGTATAAGCGCCAAACAGGTGGACACGGACAGTATGGAGATTGTTGGATTAAATTTGAACCCCTTGAACGCGGGAAAGGATTTGAATTTGTTGACGCTATTGTTGGCGGTAAAATACCAAGACGCTTCATCCCATCAGTTGAAAAAGGATTGAAAGAAGCAATAGAAAAGGGAATACTGGCAAACTTACCTGTAACAGATTTTAGGGCTACTGTTTTTGATGGCTCATACCATGATGTGGATTCATCTGATATAGCATTTAAGATAGCCGCTTCTATGGCTTTTAAGGAAGGAATGCAAAGAGCTAATCCTTCTTTGATTGAACCTATTATGCAAATAGAAGTGGTAGTGCCAAGCGAATATATGGGCGATGTGATGGGCGAATTATCGTCAAGAAGAGGCAGGATAGAAAGCACTGAATCAGTAGGGAATTACCAAAAAATATATGCCACAGTCCCGGAAGCCGAGTTGTATGGATTTTCTACTTCTATAAGGTCACAAACTCAAGGAATAGGGTCATTTACACAAAAGTTTAGCCGCTACGAGCCGGTGCCTCGCGAATTGCAAGCCAAAATAATAGAAGAATATAAAAGTAAAGAATAAAACCCGGTAGGATAGGCATCTTGCCTGTCCAAATAGTAGGACAAGGCTTTAGCCTTGCGAACAATAGGTGAGCATTTCCATCATTATAGTCACTTGGAACTCCGAAGAATACATAGAAGCCTGCCTATACTCACTTGACCCGCAAGATGAAATAATAGTCATAGATAACGCATCCAAAGATAAGACAGTAGAAAAGGTAAATACCCTATTCTCAACAGTGCAGATGATTAGGAATTCACAAAATATAGGACTTTCAAGGGCTATTAACCAGGGGGCTAAAATAGCGACTGGGGAATATATTTTATTGCTCAATCCGGATGTTGTCGTTATGGAAGATACCATTGCAAAGATGTGTAAATTTATGTTGGAGCGAAGTGGAAATCCCGCTCCGGCGGGGGATGATAGAGAAGATATTGGAGCTTGTGCGCCCAGATTTTTATGGCCCAATGGCAGTGTGCAAAGATCGTGCCGTGAATTACCTACATTTAAAAATTTATTTATAGAATTCACAGGAATAGGAAGGCTCAAAAAATGCCCAAGCTGGAAGATGTGGAATTTTAATTATACAGAAACAAAAGAAGTAGAACAACCGATGGGGTCGTGCTTAATGATAAGGAAACAAGTATTTGATGAAATTGGCGGTATGAATGAACGATACCCAATTTTTATGAATGATGTGGATTTATGCTACAGGATTAAGAAAGCAGGATACAAGATTTACTTTATTGCCCATGCTAATGTTATCCATTATCTTGGCAGTTCAACTCGCAAAGTTAAGAGAAAAATGATTATAGAGGAGCATAGAAGTATGTATAGATATTTAAGAGACCACTTTAATAACCGCTGTCTGGTAGTATTATACGGGATTATACTGCTAACGGGTGCGTTTGCTCGGAGCTTATTTAGTAGAGTAAAATCAGGCAACAGGTGATTTCGTTTTTTTGCTTGACATTAACCCTTATATCAAATATTCCTTAAAACAGAGGATGTAAATGATGGTAAAGAAACTTGAGAATTTGAAATGGAAACCTATGTGGGTTTCACAACTTGGCTGTATTAAAGGGTGCTTGGACTACCTAAAGATAGATGTCTCTGATGCGTGGTTATTTGGGGGAACTGGGCATGCATTTATTATCAATATGCACGAAATTGTTTGTCCCAGTAGTCCCACAGTATGGAATACAGAGATGATATTTAAGCTTGGGTCTAATATTGGCTACACAATTGATGGAGTATGTATCTCCAAATCGGACCCTAATTTTGCTGAAAAGCAAAAACAGGTATGGGAAAACACAAAACGCTCTATTGATAAAGGATTCCCTTGTTATGGATTGGAATTAGAGGTCCCTGAGTATTATGTTATCTACGGGTATGACGATGAAGGATACTGTTTCTCAGGTCCACAGTATGGCACTTCCCATATTGAAGGTCACAAACCGTGGAAGGAACTTGGCAATACTGAAATCGGGATACTGGAAATGTCCACTGTTAAACCTACTAAATCTGCAAATGATATTAAGACCGTAAAAGATGCTTTGCAGTTTGCATTGGAACATTCCAAAAGCCCAGTAAAATGGATATTCCCAAAATACAAAGCAGGAATTGATGGCTTTGATACATGGATAAAAGCACTTGAAGCCGGCAAATCCCATAGTTGGGGAATGGCATACAATTCAGTTGTCTGGAACGAGTGCCGTGAATTTGCAGTAGAGTTCTTAAAAGAAGCCAAGTCGCGTATTGGTAAGCAAGATAAACTGTTTGATGAAGCTAAAAAGCATTATGAGGTAGTAGCACAGAACCTAAAAAAGGTAGCAGAGCTATTCCCATTCCCACCAAAAGGGGAAGAAGTCAAAGATACTTCTCGCTGTAAAGCAGGAGTAGAATATTTGACAATAGCCAAGAACGCTGAAGAATTAGGATTGAAAACATTAAGCAAGATAGTGAACAAACTCTAACCCTATTCTTAAAAATCAATAGTATTTTTTTCATCCCCAATTGTAGTTGTGGCACCGTGACCCGGGTAGACTTTTTATTGAAGGTGCTGAAAAGCGCCTCTTTTGTCACCTCCGATAGGAGTCCGAAGACTCCATCGGAGTCCTTCGGACCTGAGCAAAGAGAAGGGTCTCGCAATGGGTTTTTTATGAGATTCTTCACGGAGCTTGCCCTGAACAATATATAGAGATTCTTCACTCCGTTCAGAATGACAGTTTGCATTGGTATAGAACTTTTTCAGCAGACCTTTTATTTTTTGCTTGACAAAACACTAATCGTTAATAGATTAAAAATACAATGAAAAGATTAGGTATTGATTCTCTCTCTCTCTCTCTCTCTCTCTCTGCGCAA